>CADEFG010000096.1 GCA_902826505.1 uncultured Acidobacteriota bacterium | reverse complement strand
GGTCGGTTTTCCTTGCTGATTGTTCGTTTTTGTCGTGTAAGCAATTCGTTTTCCGTCTGCCGACCAGAGGGGACAATTGAAGATCAAATTTGCATCGTTGTCCGTCAATTGAATTTCGTTCGAGCCGTCGGCATTGACCAGCCAGAGATTGTTTTGACCGCCCCGGTCGGAAATATAAGCGATTTTTTGGCTGTCGGGCGACCAGCTGAAATCGCTTGTTTGTAAACGGTTATAGGGTAAGACGGACATCGAAATCGGCGAAACGCCCGCTTTGGTTAGCGGTTTTTGCTCGCCGCTCGCCATTTTGATCGTTTCGATTTGAGCGTCCTCGCCGCCGATCCGCAAAAAGGCGATCGTTTTTCCGTCGGGCGACCATTTCGGCAAAAAAACGTTTGTGACCAGTTCGACGGTCTGCCCGGGCGCCGCCAGATTTTTCGTTAAAATATTACCGTTGAACATCTTGTTGCCCTGACTCAAGTTTTTGATCGATTGAAAAGCGATGGTTTTTCCATCGGGCGAAACGTCCGCCCAAAGTTCCGAATCGATTTCCGAGGCGACGTTAAATTCTTTCGAATCTTTAACATTGACGCCCCAAATATCCGATTCTTCTTTTGCCGAACCGAATAGAATTTTCGTGCCGTCGGGCGAGGCTTCGAGCACCATATTATCTCTCTCGGCAAAAGTCAGCTGGCGCGGCGGTGCGGCGGCAATGTCCGTCACGAAAATCTGATATGTGCCGTCAACCGCCGAACTGAAAAAGACTCTTTTGTTATCGGGATGCCAGATCGCATTTTTGATCTGGTCTTGACCGGTGAACAATTTTTGCGGTGCATTGCCCGTTAAATCGTTTGACCATAAACTCCATTTTTTATCTTCGACCGAAATATATATAACCTGCTGCTCATCCGGCGAAAGATTGAGCGAGGTTGGCTTGATGCCTTTGGATTTGAGATCGGTGATTTGTTTCGACTGCCCGGAATTTAGGTCGACCGCAAAAATCTCGCTGCCGGATTCGTAAACAATCTGGTCGTTCTTTGACCAGGATCGTAACTTTATGCCATCGTCACCGATTGCCGAAATGAGTTTTGGTGAACCGCCGAGCTTGGGAATTCGCCAAATCCCGGATTGATTTCCGCGCATCGAATAAAACGCGATTTCCTCGCCGTTGGGGGACCAGACGGGCTGTTTGTTGCCGAATTCGTCCCGGGTGATTTGAATCGCTTCGCCCGATGCCGTCTGTTTGATCCAAATGTTGCTGGTGCCGCCTTTTGTGGATGCAAAAGCGATCATCTTGGCGTCGGGCGAAAATGAACCGATGCTGTAAATCTCACCCGACGAGCTGCTCCAATTGACGATTTCCGAGGTTTTTAAAGCGGTTGTCTCGACGCTTGATTGTTTAATATTGCGGGCGAAAAACCACCAAATCCCGCCGAGCGCAAAAACGGCGAGCGCCAAAGCGATCAGCAATTTGGGAAGCGAAGATCGTTTTAAGCTTTCGGAAACGGTCGTTTGTTGTTTCGGTGTTTCCGAGGTCAAAAAGTTTGTGCCGCTATAGGAAACACGGTCGAATTGTGCGGAAAATTCCAATTCCTTGCGCAAGGTTTTGAGATCGAGAGCCAGATCCTTGCTGTTTTGATAACGCTCCTCGCGATCTTTTTGCAGCGACTTTTCGACGATCCGCTCGATTTCCGGCGGACAGTTCGGGATGAATTTTGAAATTTGCGGGACTTCGTTTTTCAAGATTGCGGCAATCACATCGTTCATCGTTTCACCTTCGAACGGAGTTTTGCCGGTCAGCATTTCAAAAAGCAGAACGCCGAGACTCCAAACGTCCGTCCGGGCGTCGATATCCGGCAACCCGCGCGTTTGTTCGGGCGACATATACGAAACCGTGCCCATCACAACGCCCGGATTTGTTTTTAAAAGTGCGCGGGTCGCGGCTTCGGAATCGGTTTCGACGGCTGAATTTTCTAACTTGGTCAGTTTTGCCAGTCCGAAATCCAAAACTTTGATGATTCCGTCTTCGCTCCGAATCATCAGATTTTCAGGCTTGATGTCGCGATGCACGATGCCGGCTTTGTGCGCCGCGGCGAGCGCAAAAGCGGTTTGCTCGGCGATGCTCAGAATTTTTTTGAGGTTCAGTTCGCCGCCGTGGAGGGCTTCGCGCAGGGTTTCGCCTTCGACAAATTCGGAGGCAAGAAAATATGTTTCGTTTTCCGCGCCGAATTCGTAAATCGTCAGAATATTCGGGTGATTCAGGGCTGAGGCGGAAAACGCCTCACGCTCGAACCGGCGCAGACGATTTTGGTCCTGGCTGATCGAGACGGACAAAAATTTGAGCGCGACGCGGCGGTTCAGACGCGTATCTTCGGCGAGATACACTTCGCCCATTCCGCCTTTGCCGAGCAGCTTTTTGATCTTGTAATGCCCGATTTGGGTGTTGCTCAGATTCAAATTGCTTTCCCGTTCGGAAAACATTTCGGCGGCGAGCGATTCGGGCGGCGAGTCCAGAAAATTGCCGAAGGTTTTTTCATAAACAAGCAGCGATTCAACTTCGCGGCGCAACTTTTCATCGTCGCCGCAAAATTCCTTGAAGAACGATTCACGCCGGCTCTCGGGAATTTCCAAGGCTTTGTGATAGATTTCTTCAATCTGTTTCAGCCGCGCTGCATCCATTCTAATGAAAGGGAGTGAATTTGCTAAAATTGTCTAACTTTATTCGGGTGAGGCAATTATAAAACAGTTTTGGCGTTTTGGAAAAATCTGTTTGGTGATGACCCTTTTTTTGACTGAATAACGTTTATTTTAGCGGGGAACAAATTTTGCGAAGATTTTCGCCGTTGTCGGTTTGGAGGCAAAACCAAAATTTTCAAATAAAATCCAAAACAGTTCCCGGCATTAAAATAAAATTTGGTTTTATGTTACATTTCGATAGTTTATTAAACAAAATTTGAGGAGAAAAATATGTTAAAAAACACAGGTAAGGCGAGTTTTATTTTGATTTTAATTGCGGCGTTTGGTTTGGCGTGCGGTCTTGGCGATCAATTGACCGAAGCCAATAAATTGGTTGACGAGGCAAATGCGATCATCAAAACCTATAATGAAAACAATATCAAATCGGGCAAATTATTCAACGAGCTTTTAGGCGACAATCTCAAAAACGTCGAAGACATCGAGGCTCACAAAAACGAAAAAAAGGCGAAATTTGATGAATTGAAAAGTCTCAGTGACCAGCTCGGCAAAACCGGCGATGAATTATCGGATAAATTTGATAAGGCTTCCAAACTAAAATTAAACGATAAATACAAAGAATATCTGAGTTTGAAAGCGCAGGAATTTAAAAAGCGGGCTGAATCGGATAAATTGGTCGCGCCATTCGTCAAATCATTTTTAGACGCCAAAGAAATCGATGCGATGGACAAATTAATCGCCGATTACAACAAAAAATCCGCCGATCTCGTCAAAGAATCCGATGATCTGTCGAAAAAAGCCGACCAGATCGTCAAAGATAATCCAACAATTATCAAAGGAAATTAAGGACGGCTCGCCGAGTTTTTTTATTGCCCGTCGAAACGATTCGAAAATTCAGGTTTGCTGGTTTTTTCGGATTGTTTCGGCGGGCAAAGCCTTTTTAAAGTAGAAACCGTCAAATGTTCACCCTTGCCCCGCCAATTCGCGCAAAAGCCAGGTGCGCGCAAACCGCCAATCGCGTTTAACGGTTTCGTGCGAGATTTTCAGGACTTCGGCGATTTCTTCGATATTCAGCCCGCCAAAAAATTTCAGTTCGACGACGCGGCTTTTGCGCTCGTCCAAACCCGCGAGCTGCTGCAAAGCATCGTCAAGCGCAACGATTTCGTCGGAGTTTTCCGTCGAAATGATCGCGTTTTCGCTGAGCGTGACGCGTTCCTGCCAACCGCCGCGTTTTTTGCTTTGTTTTGAACGCGCGTAATCGACCAAAATATGCCGCATTGCCCGTGCCGCGACGCCAAAAAAATGCGCCCGGTTCTGCCAGTTTTTTTCGTCTTGTTTGGCAAGTTTCAAATATGCTTCGTGAATCAGTTCGGTGGTTTGAAAAGTGTGCCCCGCAGGCTGGCGGCGCAAGTAACCGCGAGCCATCCGGCGCAATTCCTCATAGACCAGCGGAAAAAGCTGTTCCTGGGCAAACTCATTTCCGCGACCCCAATCGGCAAGCAATTGAGTAATCTGTTGCGATTCCGCTTTGACCATATTTTTTACGGGATAAATGTTGTGCTGATTATATTACGAATAGTAAAAAAAAAAAAATTGAAACCATCATGACCCTTTTTCTTTTCAATTACCGTTTAGCTAGGTAGAAAGACGAAGCAAAGAGCCTGGAATGAAGATTTAAGAACGAAATTAAAAATATTTAGGAGATAAAGAAATGAAAAAAATGATGTGCGGCATGTTTGTCGGAATATTGATGGCGGGGATTTTTTGTTTTTCGGCAATTTCAGCCAATGCCAGTGAAACAAAAACTTTTGCACCTTTTTTCCCCGGTGAGCAGGATTTTTTACTGGTGAATAATACCGGCGTCGAGATCAACGCGCTTTATGTGACGCCGCATAATGCCAAAGCCTGGGGCGATGACATTCTCGGCGTGGCGACGCTCCCGGCTGGAGAAAGTGTCGAAATCACCTTTGCGCCAAAGGAAAAGGCAAAATATTGGGATTTGCGGATCGAGGATGAAGACGGCGCCTTTATAGAATGGGACAGTTTAAATTTGCTGACCATTTCGACCGTCAAGTTGTATTTCAAAAACGGCAAAGCGACGGCGATCGTCGAATAAAACAGGGAAGTTTAACAAGCAATTAAAAAACAAAACTAGAAAAATTAACAGGAGAGAAAATGAAAAAAATACTTTTAACAATAACGATTTCAATGGCAGGTTTGGCAATGTTCGGTTGTAGTTTTAGTTTTTCAACTAATTCAAACACCGCGAGTACGAGCAACGCCGCGAAACCGGCGAATTCGAACACGGCGACGAGCGCTTCGACCAATAAGGCTTCGAATTCGACGAGCAAGACCGAAGCGCCGAAAACCGCTTTGAAAGATGAAAAGAAACCGACCGACGGCAATGCCAAAAAAGCCAAGAACAATCCGGTTCCCGAGAGCTGGATCGATATCTATGATGAGCAGAAAGGTTATGGTTTTTCAGTACCCGAAGGCACGACCGGCGGTTCGGAAACAAGCGGCGGGGTCGATGTTTTTGTCGCCAAAACACCGACTCCGTCGGAAATCGGCATCTTTGTCCTCGCGTTCAAGGATAAAACTTTAACGAAAGAGGATTTGCAGACGACGGCGAAAAAATTTATCGAAGAAATGTCCGAGGGCAAAGCGACCGTCACGATGGGCGCTTTGAAAGGCGAAAGCGATGATTATTCGGTCGGCGACGCGACGGTCAAAGAAGACGGCAACGCAATTGGCATCAACTAAGATGTGATGGAGCCGGTTTCGTCACCCGATAGCCGTTTGCTGACTTACACCAAACAGCTTACTAATTTGCTGCGTTCTGTGTTTGTGTATTCGCTGGAAACCGGCAAAGCGAATCAGGTGACGGATTCGCTGGGCGATGCGCGTTTTCCGGCGTTTGATCGCAGCGGCAAGTATCTGTACTTCACGGCCAGCACTAACCTGGGGCCGAGCATCAGCTTTGCCGATTTGTCAGGTTTCGGAAATCAGCCGACCCGCAGCGTTTATGCGATTGTGCTTCGCAACGACATTCCTTCGCCGCTGGCTCCCGAAAGTGACGAAGAGAAAATCGCCGAAGAGAAGAAGCCTGACGCGGCGAGTGGGGGACAGGGCGACGGGGCGAAACCTGCGACTCCACCAGCGCCACCAGCCGGAGCAACTCCACCTGCCGCAGCGGCGACGCCTCCAGCCAAGAAGGACGAACCGACGCGCATTGATCTGGAAGGCATTGACCAGCGCGTCATTGCCTTGCCGATTCCCAACCGAAACTATCAAGGCTTGATGGCTGGCAAAGCGAACGTGATTTACATCATTGAACAACTGGCTGGCGCAACTGCGCCGGGTTACACGGTTCAAAAATACGATCTGGAAAAACGCAAACTGGACAAAGCTCTGGACGGAGTCGCGGCGTTTGAGATTTCAGCCAACGGCGAAAAGGCGCTGTATCGGCAAGGTTTCGGCAGTTGGGTGATCGGTTCGGTTGCAACGCTCGGAGCGCCAATGCCTCCGGGAGCGCCGGGCGGCCCCAGCATGCTGAAAGTCGCCGACATGGAAGTCCGCGTTGATCCTCAAGTCGAATGGCGGCAGATGTATAACGAAGTCTGGCGCAACGAACGCGATTTCTTTTACGACAAAAACCTGCACGGTTTGAATCTGGAAGAGATGAAGAAGCGTTACGCGCCTTATGTCGAAGCCGTAGCCCATCGCAGCGATTTGACCTATCTGTTCACAGACATGCTGAATCAACTGACGATTGGCCACATGTTTATTTTTGGCGGAGATCAGCCCAGCCCGAACTTCGTGCCCGGCGGATTGCTCGGCGCGGATTACAAAATCGAAAATGGGCGTTATCGCTTTGCCAAAGTTTTCAACGGCGAAAACTGGAATCCGAATTTGCGGGCGCCGCTGACCGCACCGGGCATTAACGTCAAAGAAGGCGAATACCTGCTGGCCGTCGGCGGTCGTGAATTGCGTTCAATCGACAGCGTGTATCAATTCCTGGAATCGAAAGCCGGTAAGCAGGTGGTCATCAAAGTCGGCGCGAACGCCGACGGTTCGAATTCGCGCGAAGTGACGGTCGTTCCCGTCGGCAGCGAACAGGGCTTGAGGTATCTGGCCTGGATCGAAGGCAATCGCCGTAAAGTGGATCAGTTGTCAGGCGGCAAACTGGCTTATCTGCACATGCCTGACACGGCCAACGGCGGTTACGACAGCTTCAACCGGTACTTTTTCGCGCAAACCAACAAGAACGGAATCTTGCTGGACGAACGCTTTAACAACGGCGGATTGCTGGCCGATTACGTCGTTCAACTGCTGAGCCGCCAGCAACTGCGCAACATTCATTACCGCGAAGGCGGCTAGGACGTGACGGTTCCTGCCGGAGCGATTTACGGTCCGAAGGCAATGCTGATTAACGAACTCGCCGGTTCGGGCGGAGACGCCATGCCCTGGTATTTCAAAAAATCCAAGCTTGGTCCGCTGGTTGGCAAAAAGACCTGGGGCGGTTTGATCGCTGCTTTCGGCGCGCCGCCTTTGATGGATGGCGGCGGAAACACCGCGCCGGACGCGGCGATTTACGGCTTGGACGGCGAATGGGAAGTTGAAAACGCCGGAGTCGCGCCCGACATCGAAGTCGAATTCGATCCGGCGCTCTGGCGGCAAGGACGTGATCCGCAACTGGAACGCGCGGTCGAATACCTGCTGGAAGAACTGAAGAAGAATCCGCCGAAGCAATACAAACGCCCGGCGTTTCCAAACTATTTCAAAAACGCAGCGCCTGCGCCCGCTGGTCAGGGTGGACGCGGTAATCAATAGAAGCAAGATTTGGAGTGCTGCGACTCGGCGCAGCTTTGTGTTCGCGGTAGAAGGCTTGCTGGTATAGAAAACCTTCTACCGCGAACGAAAAGCGGTGGCAGGCCACGCGCACTCCAAATCACTTCTGCAACCTTTGGGAGGGAACAATGAGAAAAGCATTTTTGAGTTTGTCGCTCTTGCTCATCGCAGCCGCGATGCTGATTTCAGATAACCGCAGTTCGGCGCAGGAGCGTCCGCTGTTGGTTCGCAAACCGACGATGAATCGCACGCACATCGTTTTTCAGTATGCTGGCGATTTGTGGAGCGTGCCGCGCGCAGGTGGCGAAGCCACTCGGTTGACCAATGGAACCGGCGGCGAAGGGAACGCTGTCTTTTCGCCCGACGGCCAGACCGTAGCTTTCACTGGTGAATACGACGGAAACACTGACGTTTTCACAGTGCCTGCTTCGGGCGGAGTTCCGAAACGAGTGACCGCTTATCCCGGCGTTGACGCTTTGTCCAACTGGACTCCCGATGGCAAATCGCTGTTGTTCCTTTCCGAACGCAGCAGCGAATCGCGCCGCTTCATGAAGCTCTTCACCGTGCCAGCCACCGGCGGGTTGCCTGCCGAAGTTCCGCTGCCCACCGGACACGAAGGCTCATTCTCGCCGGACGGATCGAAGCTGGCGTATGAACCGCTGCCGCGCGCCTTCAACGCCTGGAAGCGGTATCGAGGCGGGCACGCTTCGTACATTTGGATTGCCGCGCTCAGCGATTCCAGCACAGAAAAAATCCCGCGCGAAGATTCCAACGACTTCAATCCGATGTGGATTGGAGATAAGTTTTATTTTCTGTCTGACCGCGACGGCGCAATCACGTTGTTTGCTTACGACACCAAAACCAAGCGCGTGTCGAAGCTCATCAACAACACCGGGCTGGACATTAAATCAGCCACGGCGGCGACCACAGGTGATGCGATTGTTTACGAGCAGTTCGGTTCGCTGAACATCTTCGACTTGAAATCCAACCGCAGCACAAAGGTCAACGTGACCATCAACGCCGATCAACTGGCTGTGCGTCCGAAGTACGAACGAGTCGGCCAGCGCATCAACGGCGCAGCCATTTCGCCAACCGGCGCTCGCGCTGTGTTTGAAGCTCGCGGTGAAATCCTGAGCGTCCCGGCTGAAAAAGGCGATGCTCGTAATCTGACCAGCACGACCAACGTCGCTGAACGTGATCCTTCGTGGTCGCCAGACGGAAAGTGGATTGCCTATTTCAGCGATGCTTCCGGCGAATACGAACTCCACCTGCGCGATCAAAAAGCCGCTGGCGAAGTCAAAAAGATCAAACTTGAGCCAAGCTTTTATTACAACCCGCAATGGTCGCCTGATAGCAAGAAAATCGCTCTCAGCGACAAACGCGGCAATATGTGGTTGGTGGATGTCGAAACCGCTCAGCCGAAAAAATACGACACAACGATTTTTGCTGGAGCCAACGGCGTCAGTTGGTCTTCAGACAGCCGCTGGCTGACTTACGGCAAACCTCTGAAATCGTATTACAGCGCGGTTTATGTTTATTCGCTGGAAGACGGCAAGACGGTTCAGATCACCGACGGCATGAGCAACGCCGGTTCGCCTGTCTTCGACAAAAGCGGCAAATACATTTACTTCACGGCCAGCACAGACACCGGGCCGAAACTTTCCGGCTTCGATATGTCTTCGTATGCTCATCGCCCGACGAGCAGCGTTTATGTCGCCGTGTTGAGAAAAGATTTGCCTTCGCCGCTGGCTCCTGAAAGCGACGAAGAAAAGGTGCAGAACCCCGACCGTGAGGGAGGGGCTGACGCAGCCAAGCCTGCTGACAAGCCAGAAGAGAAAAAAGCTGATGCTGCGGCTGCGGCAAAACCTGCCGAGAAGAAAGAGGCTCCGAAGGTCGCAATTGATTTCGACAACATCGGCCAGCGTATTCTGGCTTTGCCGATTCCGAACAAAAACTACGTTGGTTTGGATGCTGGTAAGCCCGGAACTTTGTGGATTGGCGAATTTCCAGAAGGCGCACAAGGAGCCACGCTCCACAAATTCGATTTGGAAAAGCGCAAGCTGGATAAAGTGATGGACAACATCCAGACGCTGACCTTTTCGGCCAACGGCGAAAAGATGCTGTACCGAATGGGGCCGGGCTGGTTCATTGCGGCAACGGCTATGGCGGGAACGCCTGCTTTCAAACCCGGCGAAGGCAGATTGAAAACCGAAGACATGGAAGTTTTCGTTGATCCCAAAGCCGAGTGGCAGCAGATGTACCGCGAAACCTGGCGCATCGAACGCGACTTCTTTTACGCGCCGAACTATCACGGGCTTGACCTGAAAGCGACCGAGAAGAAATACGAGCCTTACGTGCAAGCGTTGGTTCATCGCTCGGATTTGAATTACCTGTTTCAGGAAATGCTGGGCGAATTGACTGTCGGCCATCTGTACGTCAACGGCGGAGACATTCCCGATCCGAAGCGCATCGCTGGTGGATTGCTCGGAGCCGATTACAAGATTGAAAACGGGCGCTATCGCTTTGCCAAAGTTTTCAACGGTGAAAACTGGAATCCGCAACTTCGCGCTCCGTTGACGCAACCAGGAGTCAATGTCGTCGCGGGCGAATATCTGCTGGCTGTCAAAGGCCGCGATTTGACCGCCGCCGACGACATTTACGCTTTGTTTGAAAGCACGGCAGGCAAACAGGTGACGCTCAAAGTCGGGCCAAATCCTGACGGAACTGGTTCGCGCGATGTTGTCGTCGTTCCCGTCGCCAGCGAAGGCGCGCTTCGTAACCTGGCCTGGGTCGAAGACAACCGCCGCAAAGTCGAAAAGATGAGCGATGGCCGACTGGCTTACATTTATCTGCCGGACACTGCCGGGGGCGGTTACACCTTCTTCAACCGCTACTTCTTCTCGCAACTCGACAAACAAGGCGCGGTGGTGGATGAACGCTACAACAGCGGAGGCCACGCGGCGGATTACGTCGTTGATTACCTGAAGAAACCGCTCAACAGTTTTTGGGCTGGCCGCGACGGCATAGATTTTCGTCAGCCTGTCGCCACGATGCCCGGTCCGAAAGCTATGTTGGCCAATGAATACTCCGGTTCGGGTGGAGATTATCTGCCCTACCTGTTCCGCCGTTACGGCATAGGCCCGATTATCGGCAAACGCACGTGGGGCGGTCTGGTTGGAATCGGAGGTTATCCGACGTTGATGGACGGCGGCAGCGTGACGGCTCCGCACTTCGCGTTTTACACGCCTGAAGGGAAATGGGACATCGAAAATCGAGGCGTCGCGCCCGACATCGAAATTGACCTCGACCCCAAAGCCTGGCGCGAAGGCCGCGACGTTCAGCTTGAACGCGCCGTCAATTACCTGCTGGAAGAACTGAAGAAAAATCCGCCGAAGGAATACAAACGCCCGCCGTATCCCGATTACCACAAAGCCAATCCGATTGCTCCGGCGTCGGGCGGGCAATCGGCGAAAAACGGCAGCCAGCAGTAAACGAGTAACCGCGCGGGATAACGCAATCACGCCGATTGCGTTATCCTGCA
>CADEFG010000095.1 GCA_902826505.1 uncultured Acidobacteriota bacterium | reverse complement strand
TACTTTTCAAATCTGTAAGTAAAGATTTTTTATAAAAATAAAGGCTCTGCAGTTTGCAAAGCCATTTCGATAACCATTTTGATCAAATTTCAATCTTCAAACTGCTTCCGCAAGCTTTCCGTGTATGGCGCGCGGGCAACGCCTTTTTCGGTGATGATCGCCGTCACCAGATCGTTCGGCGTGACGTCAAAGGCGTAGTTGCTGACAGCAATTCCTTCGGGCGCGAGCCGGATGTCTTTGACGTGCGTGATTTCCCGAATATCGCGTTCTTCGATCGGGATTTCGTCGCCGGTCGGACAATTCAGATCGACGGTCGAAAGCGGTGCGGCAACATAGAACGGAATATTGTGACGTTGGGCGAGCACGGCGACCATATAAGTCCCGATCTTGTTGGCGACATCGCCGTTTGCGGCGATCCGGTCGGAACCGACGACGACCGCCTGAACGCCGCCTTTTTTCATGATATGACCGCTCATATTGTCGGTAATCAGTGTGACGGGAATGTCGTCCTGATCGAGTTCCCAAGCGGTCAGGCGCGCGCCCTGCAAATACGGACGCGTTTCGTCGGCGATGACGGAAATGTTTTTGCCCTGATTGACCGCGCCGCGAATGACGCCGAGTGCGGTTCCCCAAACTCCGCCGGTCGCGAGCGCGCCCGCGTTGCAGTGCGTCAGGACGACCGAATTGTTTTGGAGCAATTCGCCGCCGAACTCGGCGATCAAACGCTGCGATTCGATGTCTTCTTCGTGGATCGCTTTCGCGTCTTCCAATAAAATTTGTTTGATCTCGCTGATGGTTTTGCCTTCCTCCTTCGCCTTTTGAAAGGTGCGTTTCATCCGGTCGATCGCCCAGAAAAGATTGACGGCGGTCGGACGCGTGGCGGCTAAAACGTCGCTCAAATAATCGATCTCGTCTTCAAAGTCGGTCATATCCATCCCGACGAAACTTCGGGCGCCGAGCGCGACGCCGTAAGCCGCCGACACGCCGATCGCCGGTGCGCCGCGGACGACCATATCCTTGATGCCTTTCGCGACATCGTTGTAAGTTTTCAAGGTCAGCCATTTTTCCTCGGTCGGAAGTAGCCGCTGATCGAGCATCAGAACGCCTTCGTCTGACCATTTTACGGGTATTATCATTTTTCGTTAAAAGTTCCTCAAGATTAAAATACGAAATAAAATCTTACGGAAAAATGATTGAGCAGACAAGATGCTGACAACGGATTACCGGAAAATTTGACAACGAATTGCACAGATTTCACGGTTTTTATTAAAGTTTAGAAAAAAACTTATAACCTGCGTACTATTCTAAAGAACATAAAACACCGTATAGTTAGAGTTAATAAAAGAAAACCAATCTGTGAAATTTGTGTAATCCGTTGTCAAAAACGTGAAACCTTTTTTGGCAGTTTGCGCGTTAATATCTGGGTAGTTTTTGGCAAGTGAGAAAATTTATGAAACTTGAAACGGCACTCGACAATATTCACGCAAAAATGACGGGCAGCAAAATATTGCAAATCTTTACGGCTTTTACGCGCCTTTTGCTGTTTGTCGGGTTTACGCCGCCGAGCATCAAAAAGATTCTGCACCAGCCTTTTACGAGCTTGCCCGACGCAAATCCGGTCGGACATTATTTCAACGCGCTGCTGAACACCGGATTTTATTATGAATTTATCGGTTGGGGACAACTGATCGCCGCAATTTTGCTGTTATTTCCCCGCACGGCACATCTCGGCGCACTGATGTTTTTCCCGATCATTCTTAATATTGCCGTTTTAACCAACGCCGTCGGTTTTCAAGGAACGTGGCTTTTGACGATTTTGATGACGCTGGCGGCAACTTATCTCGTCGCCTGGGATTACGACCGTTTGAAACCGATCCTTTTTTATAAACGCGCCGAAAAATCGGATTTTATGAAATACGAATTTGTCTGGCTGCCGATTCTTTTTGCGGGCGGCGGCGCATTTCTTGCGGCAGCCGCGTGGTTTATCCGGCTCGGAAATTTCCCGAACTATTTGACGATCGGTTTGATCTTAACGATCGGCGGTTTGATCTTCGGCTTTTTCGTGACGCTTCATCACCGGTTTATGACCGCCGGCGATTTGGAAAAATCAACCCGCCCAATGTAAAAATATACTTCTATGGAAGATTTGTTTCTTGGCGAAAGAGTTGTCGTCACCGTCGGCGATTTAACTGACCAAACAACGGATGCAATCGTCAACGCCGCCAATTCCACGCTGCTCGGCGGCGGCGGTGTTGACGGCGCGATTCATTTCAAAGGCGGACGCGCCATTTATGAGGAATGTTATAAATTGCGGCAAACCGTCTATCCGCAAGGCTTGCCGACCGGCAAAGCCGTCATCACGACGGGCGGAAACTTAAAAGCGCGAAAAGTTATCCATACGGTCGGACCGGTTTACGGGATGAATCAGGGCAAAGATGCCGAACTTTTAGCCGATTGCTACAAAAACTGTCTGGCGCTCGCGGTTGAAAACGCTCTCGAAACGATTTCATTTCCTTCAATTTCGACCGGCGCGTTTCATTTTCCGAAACACGAAGCCGCCGCCGTTTCTTCCACCGCGATCAAAGCATTTCTTGAAACTGACCCAAAAATCGTCGAAGTGCGGCTCGTCTTTTTCTCGGAATCGGATGCAAAAATGTTTCTGAAACATCAAACTTTTAAATAAAATTTGCCGTTTGCCTCAGAGTAGTTTATAGTTTTTGAATCTTTCTCTATTTAATCGAACAAATTTATTGCTATGAAGGAGTTTTCATCAGAAACCTTAAAAACGATGCAGTCAGCCGTTAGTTTACAAACCGAACAAAGTTTAAAAACCGATTTTTATTACCAACGCGAGCTTCCCGAAAACTTAAAGTCTTTAGAAACAATCGCTTGGAATTATTTTTGGTCGTGGGAAACGGGCGGCGCGGATATTTTCCGCGAGCTCGAACCGACGCTCTGGGAAAAATGCGAACAAAATCCGCGTCTTTTATTGAAGAAAATCAAACAATTGCGGCTCTGGCAAAAATCAACCGATTTTGATTATGTCGAAAAGGTTAAGCGGTTTGCCGAGAAACTGGAAAATTATCTGAGCCAGCAGCCGATCAGCGCCGGGCGCGCTTCCGCAGACAATCCGATCGCTTATTTCTGCGCCGAATACGGCGTCCATAATTCCCTGCCGAACTATTCGGGCGGTCTCGGAATTTTAGCGGGCGATCATCTGAAATCGGCAAGCGATCTGAATATTCCGCTCGTCGCGGTTGGGCTTCTTTATCGTTACGGCTATTTTCGCCAAAAGATCGCGCACGACGGTTGGCAGGAAGAACGCTACTTGGATGTTTTTGATTCGGAGCTTGCCTTAAAACCCGTTACGGGTGAAAACGGCGAACGGATTCTGGTTTCGGTTCATATTCGCGGACGCGAAGTTTTCGCGCAGGGTTGGCTCGCCGAGATCGGACGCATCAAACTTTATCTTCTCGATACGAACCTGCCGCAAAACTCCGACGTTGACCGTTTGATCACGGGACATCTCTACGGCGGCGACACGGAAACGCGGATCGTTCAGGAAAAAGTTTTGGGCATCGGCGGCGTTCGTTTTTTAAGAAAATTAAATTACCAGCCGTCGGTCTTTCATCTTAACGAAGGTCATTCGGCGTTTTTAACCCTCGAACTCGCCCGCGAATTTTTGCAGACAAACGAATCGGCGGATTTTAACGAAGCGATCAACGCCGTGCGCGAGCAATGCGTTTTTACGACGCATACGCCGGTCGAAGCGGGCAACGATGTTTTCCCGATCGAAAAGCTCAGCGCGTGTTTCAGTTCCGATTTTGTCGAGTCTTTGAAGATCTCGCCGGAGGAATTTTTCGCGCTCGGGCGAACCAATCCCGACGATGAAAAAGAAGGATTCGGAATGACGCCGCTGGCTTTGCGAATGACGCGTTCGGCAAACGGCGTGAGCGAAAAACACGGCGAAGTTTCGCGTGATCTGTGGCTCAAAATGTTTCCCGAAGGCACCGAAAACGAAGACGTGCCGATCACGCATATCACCAACGGCGTCCACGCGCCGACGTGGATCGCGCCTTTGCTCAAAACGATCTACGAAAAACATATCGGCGCTCGCTGGACGGAAATTCTGCGCGACGAACCGGCGTGGCGCGAAGCCATCGAACGCATTCCCGATGCTGAGATCTGGAATGCGCATCTGGTTTTGAAACAGATCTTAGTCGCTTTTATCCGCAATAAAACATTTTCAAAAGAAACCGGCACCCAACATACGATCAACGAGCGCGAAGATACCGGCAAATTGTTTGACGCGAATGTTTTGACGATCGGTTTTGCCCGCCGCGTCGCGGCTTACAAACGCTGGAATCTTTTGATGACCGATTTGGAAAGGCTTCTGAAATTGGTCGATGATTCGGAAAGACCTGTCCAATTCGTTTTCGCTGGCAAAGCGCATCCGCAAGACCGGGTCGGCAAACAGCTTTTGCAAAATTTGATGAGCATCAATCACGATTCAAACTGGCAAAACCGCGCCGTTTTTATTGAGGATTACGATCAGGAAGTCGCGCGTTATCTCGTCCAGGGCGTTGACGTTTGGATGAACGTGCCGCGCCGACCGCTCGAAGCGTCGGGCACGAGCGGGCAGAAATCGGCGATGAACGGCGGTTTGAATTTTTCGATCCTCGACGGTTGGTGGATCGAGGGCTACAACGAAACGAACGGCTTTTCGATCGGCGAGCTGAATGTCGGCGACGACCAGGACGCGATTGACGCGGAAGATGCCGAATCGCTTTATCAAGTGTTGGAAAACGAAATCGTTCCCGCGTTTTACGAAAAGGACGAAAACGGTTTGCCGGCAAACTGGATTCGGCGGATGAAGGACGCGCTCGCGACACTGACGCCGCAATTTTCGAGCGACCGGATGGTCAAAGATTATCTCGAAAAGATTTATCGCTAATCCCGGACAAATGTTATGATGGATAACTGACAAACTATTTTGCCGGTTATCCATTTTTTGCGAGGTTTTTTTATGACAGAGATTCAAAAAGGTGTCATCCGCCCAATCGAATGCATGAAAGAAGGTTGGGAATTGATCAAAAATGATTACTGGATGTTTTTTGCCGTCACATTGGTCGGGCTGTTAATCGGCGGCTTCTCGATGTATATCTTGGTCGGCGCAATGATGTGCGGCATTTATTACTGTTATCTGCAAAAAATTGACGGAAAGCCGATTGTTTTTGACAATCTATGGAAGGGATTTCAGTGGTGGCTGCCCGGTTTGATCGCGACGATCGTGTTGGTCGTGCCGATGTTCGTTGTTTTCGGTTTTATTTATGCGCCGTTTATCGCCGCCGCCGTGATGGGTTCAAAGCTCAATGAATCGGAACTGATGGGTTTGCTTTTTGGCGCGATTGTCATTGATGCTGTTTTCATCATCATTATGATTTGTTTTCACACTTTGCTGATGTTCACCTTTCCACTGATCGTTGACCGAAATTTAAGTGCATTCGCGGCGATGAAAGCGAGCGCCCAAGGCGTTTGGAGAAATCTTGGCGGAATTGCCGGTTTTTACGGTGTGGCTTTTGTTTTGGGTTTGGTCGGCGCCGTTACGTGCGGTCTTGGAACCTATTTTGTTCTGCCGATTATTATGGCAGGAGCGGCGGTCGCATATCGAAAAATTTTTCCTTCGCCACAAAGTTTCCAGCAACCGCCGCAACCGAATTATTATCAAGGAATGTAAGAGAATAAAAGATTTAGTAATGGCAAATTTTATTGAACTCAGCTCAGTTGAAAAACTCGAAGAACTGATTGAAAAATCGAACGAGAAACCCGTTATTTTATTTAAACATTCGGTCACTTGCCCGATCAGCTCGGGCGTTTACCGCGAGGTTGCCGAAGTCGAATCGGACATCAATCTCGTGATCGTCCAAAAAGCACGGGATATTTCAAACGAGATCGCGCAAAAAACCGGGATTCGCCACGAATCGCCGCAGGCGATCGTCTTGAAAAACGGCAAGGCGGTTTATAGCGCATCGCATTACGACATTACAAGCGAAGACCTAAATGGACAGCTGACAACGGACAATTGATAATAAAACAGGAAGATTGCGTCCTGTCCATCGTCCGTTGTCAGTTGTCCGTTGTCCATTATCAGTTGTTTTATGATCGAACCAACCGAAATTATTGAAGAAAGCGACCGCGAACTTTCGATCAAATGGTCGGACGACGCGGAAACGAAATACAACGCGCCGCAACTCCGGCGTAATTGCCCGTGTGCCTCGTGCGTCAACGAATGGACGGGCGAAAAAATTCTCCGCGAAGAAAGCGTTTCCGACGATCTGTCGGTTTCTTCCGTTTCGGTGGTTGGGCGCTACGCCTTGAATTTTCACTTTTCCGACGGACATAACACCGGGATTTTCTCCTTTCAATATCTCAGAAAATTAGCCGAATAGCATTTATCATTTATCATTTATCATTTATCATTGAATAGTTAATCTCGAACTAAGACAGAGTTTAACGGCAATTAATAAATGGTAAATAATAAATGATAAATGAAAGAGATATTTTTGACGAAAAAACCGAAGTAAAACAGGCGAGCTTCTCATGCCCGAACTGCCGCGAACGCCATGATTACGACGTCCGCTGGATGAAACGGACGAAAAAAACGAATCCGCCGCGCCATTTGAAGGACAATCAGCAATTTAAAAATTCGCGCGATTATATGGTGCGGATCGACGATGTGCTGATGTGCAAAAATATGCGCTGTCGCCGCCGCTTCGATATACCGTCTTCGCAGACGGTCGTTTTTATCTAACCCGATTTTTTCCTTTCCGCCAAGCGATGTGCTATTCTTTTGTTACATCAAGGAAAGGTTTTTATGAAAAATCGAGGTGAAAACGATATGATTTCAGGCAAAGATTTGGAATTTTACGAACAGGAAGAACCGCCCAACGAAGAAATCAAAGAGTTTATGGATGAGGAAATCGCCCACTCGCCGCAAGCTCCGGGCGAGTTGGCTGAACGGCTTTTCGAACATCATTCATCGAGTCCGGCGGATTCGGGCGGCGATATCGACGCCGACTGGGAAGAAGTGAATTCGAGCGGTTCGGAAGCCTTTGGCGGACATAATCCAACGCCTGACCAATCCGATGTCGAAGAAAACGCGCACGCGATGGGCATTGATTTTGAAGACAACGAACCGCTCGATTTTGTCGAAAAGATGGAAAAACGCGACCGCGACCGCTTTGAGCTGAACGAAAACTCGAAAACCGGCAACGATTCGATTTAATTTAAAAAAGTTTGATTAAAAAAAGCCTCGAAGCGCATACGCTTTGAGGCTTTTTCAATTTTTCAACCAAATTAATCCTTGTAAATTTCAACGACCGGTTTGCCCTCTGAATTGATAAAGGCGCGATACATTCCTTCGGAATTGAACGAAATCCCGATATTGCCGAATTTATCCATCGCGATCACGCCGCCGTCGCCGCCGAGGTCGCCGACTTTTTTGATTTCGGCGTCAGCCGCTTGCTGAACAGGCAAAGCGCGATATTCCATCATCGCCGAAATATCACGCGCGACGCCGAGCCGGATAAAATATTCGCCCCAACCGGTCGCCGAAACCGCGCAGGTATTATTGTTCGCGAAAGTTCCCGCGCCGATGATCGGCGCATCGCCGACGCGCCCGTATTTTTTATTGGTCATTCCGCCGGTCGAAGTTCCCGCCGCCAGATTGCCGTTTTTATCGAGTGCGATCGCCCCGACCGTTCCGAAACGATTTGGCGGCAATTTTTCGGTTTCGGTCATTTGCGCGTAAACCGGATTTTTCATCAAAAAATTTTCCGGCTCATTTTGCGAAACGGTTCCTTTTTTCTTGTCCTTGGCTTCTTTTTCTTCCTTCAGGATCTTTTGCAGCGAATCCCAACGCTCCGCCGTCCAAAAATATTTTTCGGGGACGAGTTCGATCTTCATTTCTTTGGCAAATTTTTCCGCGCCGTCGCCGACCATCATCACGTGTTCCGACTTTTCCATGACCGCCCGCGCCAGAGTGATCGGATTTTTGACGTGGCGCAGACCGGCGACCGCGCCCGCCGCCAGAGTTTTGCCGTCCATGATCGAAGAATCGAGCTCGTTCTTGCCGTCATTCGTAAAAACCGCGCCCTTGCCGGCGTTAAACAGCGGCGAATCTTCCATAATTCTGATCGCCGTCTCGACCGCGTCGAGCGAAGTTTTGCCGTCCTGCAAGGCTTTGTAACCGGCGAGAACGGCTTCTTCGAGTTTTTTTCGATACTCGGCTTCCTTTTCGGGCGTTAAGTTCGCTCTTGAAATAACGCCCGCGCCGCCATGAATGACAAAACCAAGCCGCGGATTCTGCGGCGACTGCCGCTGTTTGATGCCTTCAAAACTCGCCTTCTGGGCAAAAACCGGCAGCAACCAAAAGATCAGGATCAATAAAACCGAAAGAATTTTTTTCATATTTACCTCAAACAAAATTTTATAATTTTCTCGCTTCGAGCCAAATGTTCGGAATGGCTAAAATCTTCTGCCGTTTGGACGTGCGGGCGCGGCGAATAAAAACATTGTAGTGCTGTTTCTCGATTTCGTCCAAGATTTTCGCGTAAATCCGCGCCGCGAGTAAAACCGTGAACCGCGAATCTTTTTCCAGAAGCGCAATTCCCTGTTCGCCTTTCGCGTAAAATTCGCGCGCTCTGGCGACCTGAAATTTCATCAATTCGGCGAAATTCGCATCAAATTCGTTCGCCAAAATCTGTTTTTCCGAAACATTAAATTTTCGCAGATCTTCCTGCGGCAAATAAATTCTGCCCATTTCCGCGTCTTCTTTGACATCGCGCAAAATATTCGTCAATTGCATGCCGATGCCCATCGCTTCGGCGTATTCGAGCGCCCGCTGATCGGCATAACCAAGAATCTCCGACGACATCAAACCGACCGTCGAAGCGACGCGGTAACAATAAACATAAAGCTCATCAAAGGTTTCGTAGCGTTTGAGACGCGTGTCCATCAAAACACCCTGGATCAATTCCAGCGGCAGTTTGCGCGGAATTTTGTAGGTTTTCAGTAAATCCCTGAGCGCTTGAATAACCAGATTTCGGTTTTCGAGGTTTGGGTTTGGGTTTTCGGTTTCGGCGATTGTCTTTTGACTTTTGCCTTCGAAGATTTCTTCCAGATTGCGGCGCCAACTCTCGACCGCTAAAATCGCTTCCGCTTCGCTGCCTTCGGCGGTTTCATCAATTTCATCATCGACGTGACGGCAAAAAGCATAGATCGGATAAACGGCGCGCTGTTTTATTTTTGGCAAAAATTTTGCCGCGAAATAAAAACTCTTGGCGTGATGTTTCGTGACGCTTTCGCAATATTCGTAGGCTTTTTCGAGCTCGCTGTTTTTTGAGTTAAAAAGGTTCGCCATCTAAATATTTACTTTACATTGGCGAAGTAAATAAGAAAAACCCGCGAATTTCATCAGCGGGTAAAATACCGGATTTCGGTCGTCGTTTTGCCGAAGAAACCGCTCACAAGTTGAAGATTACGAAAATCAATGGATTTTTTTTAGATTTCAGTTTTAACGCGAACAAAAAAACAATTCAGAGTTTGCCTAATCTCATTATTTTAAGGGACATAAATATTTAAGACTTCGGGTTTTTCAAAACCGAACGACAATAGATCGGCGTCCGGATTGTCGGTAACCTTCTTTGCAAACGGTATTTTGCTGATCGAATCGATGCTCAGAATTTCGCGATAAATATAGAGGTGAAAATCCTGGTTGATCCAATTCCAATCATGTTCTTCGTATTCTTTTTTCGCTAAGGATTTTGGATAGATACATTTGAGATATTCGGCGATTTCTTTTAGGTAGAGCGAATCGAGATTGAATTCTTTTAACTTTTTCTTGGTCTGTTGGAAATAATGCTGCGAATGGACAAAAAAATCAAAATCCTTTTCCTGGTAGATTTTTAATTCCAGATCAAAAAGATAGGAAATCGTATGGCGAAAATGATTTGACGTGACCGGCACAAAGTTATGCGGAAGCAAAGTTCCGAGCCATCCGCTCAAGGCATTAAAACTGATCCCTTTTTTCTCAAAATCTATTTCATTCCAGTTAAGAAAAACTAGTTCCTTAAAGAGTTCGGCATCGGCTTCGGTCAGCGGTTCGCTAAATTTTTTCTTGCCGGTGCCGGCTAAAAACTGGATTCCGCAGATCTTTGTGTCGCTTGGTTTGAAATAATAATCTTTTTCCTGAACGCGCTGGCAGATTTCAAAAATCGTCTTCGGGTTTTGAATATTGAGCTGAATCCGGCGACTCAGCAGATTGGCAAAATAAAATTTAGACAATTCGGTTTTAGTCCAAACGGTTTTATCGCAATGGCGTTTGTAATTCCCTAAACATTCGTTGAATTTTCCTAAATTGAGTATTGCCATAAGGATTTCGAATCAACTCCTATTCTTTTAAAAAGCAATAGTTTGATTTTTTTATTTATTATCTTTATCTACTTATCTTAACTGACTAAAAAGACTTAATTCATTTGGATTTTCAAAAAATATTGACGATCAAAAAACCGGGCAATTGCCGGTAAAAGTAGATAACAATTGAGCGGGATATTTTGAGCCAGTAAATTTCGGTCGAAAATTTACTTTTCCCAGTGTATCTTATTTGGTGTTTTATACCAAGATTTTTTTGGTTCTGAAACTGTCTTTAATTGGCTTTCAACTCCGGTTTCCGAACATCGAAACGCGGCGGCGGAAATCTTTCGAAATCGAAAATTTCACCTTTCTTAAACTTTTCGCTCCGCCAGATAATCCGTCAGTTGGATCAAACAGCTACGCGCTTCCGAGGTCGGAAAATTTTCGATCAGGATGCGTTTGGCTTCTGCGACGATCTTTTTAAGCTGCAGATTTGCCGATTCTTTGCCGTTCGCGATCGCAAAGGTTTTTTGGTCGCCTTCGCCGAAAATCTTGCCGTCTTCTTCGAGATCGATCAGATCGTCCGAGAGTTGATAAGCGTCGCCGAGCAGTTCGGCAAACCGCGAAAGCGTGACCAGTTCGAAATGAGTCGCGCCCGCCAAAATCGCACCGACCCGCAAACTAAGGCGCATCAAAGCCG
>CADEFG010000094.1 GCA_902826505.1 uncultured Acidobacteriota bacterium | reverse complement strand
AATTGGATTCCCGGCAATGTTTCGCCAAAACCGCCCGAAAACATTCAGCAAAACGCTTTTCAAGCTCAAAACAATCCGTTCGAACAGCCGAATCAGCCGCCCCAGAACGCTTTTCAACCTCAAACTAATCATTTTGAGCAACCGAATCCGGCAAATCAACCGATAACTTTTAATCAATTTCCGCCGAATCAACCAAATCAGCCGAACAACAATTTCGCGCAAAATACTTCAAACAGTTATTCACAAAATAATCAAAGCGAAACTTATTATCAAGCCGAAACCAACCAAAGCCAATATAACTTTCAAAATAATCAGTCGAACTTTGCCCCGAGCAACTACAATTCTCCGCCGAACGCTTACAACAATTCGTCGAATAACTACAATTATTCACAATATTCTACGGATTTTTCCGAAAGTCGGATCGGTCTCCGACCAGCCGCAATTTTTTTGATCGTCAACGCGCTCTTAAATATCGTTTTAATATTGATCGAAAATCTGGTTATTTCATCACAGACCGATTCGGCTGAGAAAATGGGAACCGGAATCGGCAGATTTGCCGTCTCTTTGATCATCGATCTGATTCTCGCCGCGAAACTTTGGAAGAATGAAGATGCCGAAACCGCCCGCAAATGGGTTTTGGTCCGCTCATATTTAGGATTTGCGGTTTTTGGAATTATTATTCCGTTCGTCACTTACAAAAACGGTCAAATGGCAGCCGGTGTTTTGAATTTTATCGCGTATTTTTTGTTTTTGATCAGTGTCGCGCTCGTTCTTCACGGCAAAAAAAGTCCGGCGCCCAGCCGCGTCATGGCTGGCATCGGCGCTTTTGTGATGTTCTTTTTGTTCAACTTCGGAATTCTCGCGCTTTCGTCGCTCGTGATGCTCGCGCCGGATCTTTCCCAACTCGAAATTGCCAAAACCGAGCTTGATAAATACAAAGTCGAGGGAACGGAATTTCAGGATAAAACAACCGGCGCAAAAGTTGTTCTGCCCGAAGGTTGGTCAATGCTTTCCTTGAATAACCCTTTGATTCACACACCCGAAGCGCGAATGATCGCGGTTGATAAACCCGGCAATCGGCTGACAATGCTCGAAGTCGTTCCGGTTCCCGGCAATCTCGATATGAAACAGGTCAGTTCCGTGATGGTTCTCGATAAATTGGCGGACGGCGTTGTGCAATCGCTCAAAGAAGAGTCAAAAAGCGGCGGCGCATTCCGAAAAAATTCGTTTAACGAAATAACGCGGCTGAACATTTACATCGGAAAACATCCTGCCAAGCTTTTGATCTTCGATAAAACCACCGACGGCAAAAAATTGAAGGGACATTTGATAATTACCTACGACGAGCTGACGTTTTACGTTCTTCATTCGTGGTGCCCGGCGGAAGAATACGAACAGGCGCAGAACGATTTTACGTTTTTCGAGAAAAATTTTATGGTTCCCGACAAAATAAATTCGCCCTTTACGCAATCTGCCGAAACCGAAAAGAATAAACCGAATCCGAAAAAGAATTTTTAGAAACAATTGCCTGCGAAATAAACGAAACGAACGAATTATAAATAGACAAAACTTGTTTGAAATCAAACAGTCAATCAGTAGAACGAGCGGTAGCGAGTCCGTTACATCGAAATTAATTTCCGGGTGACCAAGACTCGCTACCGCTCGCTCTACTGATTTTTTTCGCCGATCTCGTCATTACAATAAGTTTTGTCACCAACTATAATTAAAAAGATTTTCTTTTTTTAGTATATTTCGTGAATTTCGCAGGCAATTTGCTTTTTTTAACGACTTGGATTTGATGACATCGGCTGTGATAACATTTTCGCTTTGTGATAAACGCGAAAATCTTACTCGAAAATCGACTTTCCGCCGATCAGCTGATCGAAAAACTGCTTGTTTTATCCGAAAAACAAAAGGTTTGTCTGCTCGACAGCGGCGGCGTTTCGCATTTAAACTCGCATTTATTGATCGGCGGCGTCAATCCGCTCGAAACTTTTGAAATAAGCGACGAAAATCCAGCAATAACCCTCGAATTTCTCGACCGAAAACTCGCCGCGAACGACACATTTGCGATCTTTACGATTTCCTACGATTTCGGCTTGAAGCTTGAGAAGATCCGCCAGCGCAAAAAAGAGTTTTTTCACCCGGAACCCGATGTTTTTCTGGCGGTCTTCGATTGTTTGATCGTCCACGACTATAACACGGGCGAAACTCAGCTGATCGGCAACGAAAACCGCTTCGGCGAGCTTGAAAATCTGATTGATTCAGCCGGTTCGCTCAAATTTGTGAATTCGAAAAATTCGAAGATCAATTCAAATTTTACAAAAGGCGAATATCTCGAAAAGATCGAAGAGATCAAAGAATTGATCCGTGTCGGCGATACTTATCAGACGAATTTAACCCAGCAAATTCGCGCCGCTTTGCCCGCAGACCTGACGCCCCAACAGATTTTCCGACATTTAAGGATAAACCATCCGGCGCCGTTCGCTTCCTTCATTCAAAGAAACGATTCGACGGTCATCTCAGCTTCCCCGGAAAGATTTTTCAAAAGCCAAAAACCAAAAACCAAAAACCAAAAACCAATAATTACAACAAGCCCGATCAAGGGCACCCGACCGCGCGGGAAAACGGCGGACGAAGACGAAAAATTAAAAAAAGAATTGCTCGAAAGCGCCAAAGACCGCGCCGAAAATGTGATGATCGTTGATCTTTTGCGCAACGATCTCGGTAGAATCTGCGAATTCGGCAGCGTCCGTGTCGAAAAGCTCTGCAACCTCGAAGAACATCCGACGCTTTTTCATCTCGTTTCGACCGTTTCCGGTGAATTGCGCGAAAAAACAAAATTTTCCGAGATCATTCGCGCCGTTTTTCCCTGCGGTTCGATCACCGGCGCGCCAAAGATCAGCACAATGCGCATCATTGACAAACTTGAAACCGCCAATCGCGGTCTTTCGATGGGCGCGATCGGATATTCAATGGGCAATGTGCAATGGACAATGGACAATGACAAAGAAAATATTATCAATTGTCCAAAGTCCATTGTTCATTCGATAGATTTATCGGTGGCAATCCGCACAATGGTCATCAAAGACCGGCAAGCCATCTTTAACGTTGGCGGCGGCATCGTCATTGACAGCAATCCCGAAGAAGAATACGAAGAAACTCTGACCAAAGCAAAGGCTTTGCTCAATTCGATCAACGGCGAATTGTAATTCCAATGAGCACTTTTATTTTCAGAATATTTCCGGGTAAAAATTACAAGCCATCTCAAAATAAATTAGTCGGACGAAAGCCTCTGGGTTTTGTTGGCGACTTTGCCTTTTTGCGGGAGAAAAAGCAGTTTCCCGCCAAGCCGCAAAGTTGCAAAGTAAGCGGCAAAAGTGTTTTTGAGATCGCTTCTAAATAAAAATAATTTTAATGATTATTTTTGTCGACTTCGTTTCCATTTTCAACGGTCAACAATCATTTGGTTTTCCTTTGCGTCTCTGCGCCTTTGCGGGAAACAATCGAAAAAACCCGCAAATACCCAGCGGCGCGAAGAAGAAATGCGAAGAGTTTTCGACACATATTTGCGCCCTCACGAAGGCATTGGTTTTGATTGAAAAAATTTACTTTTTTTTCAGCCTGAGCGGGCAACTTTTTGTTTTTTCGATGCACTATTATGGCTGAAGCAAAATCGTTTGCTTTCGAGGTGCTGTTTTTTGCAAAGTTTGTTGAGCGTTTTTTGAAATTATTTGTTCAGAGTTCAAGATTTGGCTTGAATTTGAAGGGAGATTTTCAAGATAAATCTTGAACTCTGAACGTGAATTTTTTGAAAAATTCGTGAAATTTTTGGAAAATTTCGTGTTTTTTTGGAAAAAACTTAAATCTTTTCCCGAAAAACTTATATTTTTTTTACTATTCCACGAATTTTTTTGGAAAAAACATAAATTTTTTCGGCTTTTCCGTAAATTTTTTCGGAAAAAACACGAATTTTTTATCCTTTTCCATACGTTTTTTGTCAAAAAATTCAAAACTTTTTGAAAAATTTGCGAATTTTTTGGAAAAAACAGTGGTTGATCGGCGAAAAGCTACTTGGAAATCAAGTGAAGTAACAAGTTTTTTGTCAAAAGAAATGTGGCAATTTGCGCACTCTTTGGTGTTTTATGCAAGATTCATTATTTCTTGAACCCAATTCCCTTTGGAAACCGGCAGTTCCCGCAGTTCTTTTCCCAAAACTCCCTGATCTTTCACTCTTTTCTACGTCGTTTTTCTTAAAATTCACTTTTTATTTTAGGAGAAACCAGCGATGGCGGAAAATTTCTATAAATTATCAAATTCCGAGTTTATTATCTGGATGAAAAATATGTTGACGATGGTCGAAAACAATTCGGTTGCCAATATCGAAGCGGGTTTGATCACCCAATCGAAAGGCATCCGAACAAATCTTGAAGCCAATCTCAGCGAAAAACTGAATCTGGAAGAAAATTTGGCGGGAAAAAGTCTGGAGATCAAGTTTAACCGCAAAGAGGCAAATAAAAATGCGGCAAAAATTCGTGATTCGCTGCGGCTTAATTCAAACGTCGCGACCGGCTTTATCGAAATTGCCGGATTTAATGTCGTCGACGGCGTCAAAACGACGACCGCGCCCGTTGCGCCGACGGATCTCGTCGTCACCGGAACATCCGACGGCATCAATAAACTGACGTGGAAACGAAACGGCAATAAACAAGGCACTCTGTTTATGATCGAAGCCAGAAGCGGCGATTCGGGCGCGTGGCTCATCATCGACACGGTGACAAACACCAAATACGAACATAAAAACCAAGTTCCCGGGGTCAAAATCCAATACCGCATCAAAGCCAAACGCGGAACAAAGGAAAGCACGGCAAGCAACATGGCGGTCGTTTACGGATAAATATTGACGAACGGTAAATGATGAGCGATCATGTTTTCTTATTAATCATCGTTCATCATTCATCATTCAACATTCAAAATAATTTGGGAACAAATTTTTTATTTCGGTGTCTAATCCGTTTGTAAAGGTCGAAAGCCGTGGGTCAAATGTCAGAATCCTGCCAAATCTTTTGACCTGCGTCTTTCGACTTTTATTATCAGGAGAAAATTTATGAAACCGACCATCAACGTTACGCCTTTGATCGATGTTTTGCTGGTCTTGCTGATCATTTTTATGGTTATCGCGCCGACCAAACCGACGGCATTTAAGGCAAAAGTTCCGGCAGAACCGACAAATGGCAGCAATTTGCCGGCGAATCCGAATACATTGATCGTCACCGTTAAATCCGACCTTTCGCTCGGCTTAAATCAAGAAAATGATTATGGGACGGTCGAAGATTCGGCAAAATTAATAAAAAGTTTGCAAGCCGAGTTTGAGAAACGCGAGAACGCCGGAATCTTGCGCACCGGCACGAACGAGATCGAGAAAACCGTTTTTATCAAAGCGCCGAAAAACCTCCTTTACGGCAATGTTGTCAAAGTTCTCGACGCCGTTAAACTTTCCGGTGCCGAACCGATCGGTTTACAGATCGACGATTTAAGGGAAAATTAAAATGTCAAAAAGTCAGAAGTTTTGGTCTTTGAAATGATTCTTGGTGTTAACTTCCGACTTCACTCTTCAAATCTTTCCGGCAAAAAGATTTTGTGTTATAATTTTTTTGGCTGAAAAGCCTTAAATTGTTCGCTTTAAAACTCAAAAACTCTTCCCTGATCGCGTCGTAAATGGTGAATTATTACGAAATCCTGAAAGTTTCACCAAAGGCAACAAATGCCGAGATAAAATCGGCATATCGGAAACTTGCGCGAAAACTTCACCCCGATAAAAATGAAGGTTCACCAGAAAAGGCACAGGAATTTGCAAAAGTTGCGAAAGCCTACGAAATTCTCGGAAACCCGCAGCAGCGTGCCGATTACGACCGCCAGATCTTGCAAGCCGAATTCAAAACATCTTCAACCAGCGATTCGGTTTTCGCTTCCGACAATCAACACGCCCGCCGTTGGCGACAAATGGCTTACGAACGCCGTTATAACGAAATTATCGACCGGATGATCGCTGATGAACGACGCGAATCCGTGGCTTTGCAAAAAATAATCTTTCCGATGGTCGGACTTTTTGTATCGACGTTCGCGGTCGCCGTCTTTAAACCCGCGTTTTTTACACGTTCGCCGATCATCGGTAAAATTATCATGTTTTCGTTGTTCGTCGTCGGTGTCATACACCTGTTTTCAAGGCTTCGCGCGGCTTTTGAACGCTATACTTACGACGTCAATATCCACGATTCGATTCTCGACCATAACGAACCGGAATCAAAACCCTATTCGCGCTTTACGGCAATTGCTTTTATTGTCGTCGGCATTTTTTCGAGCCTCGGTGTCGGACTTCTGATCGGAAATTATCTGGATTTGTTTATCGGGGCGATGATGCCTTCGGTTTATTCAAACACGATTCAGCCGGAATTTATTTTCTATCCGCCGATTGTCGTGCTATTTGTTGATTTGATGCATAATGTCGCCTCCAAATTTGAGTAAGGTCGGCTTGACAATAAAAATTTCAAATTTTATACTCTGTAGTTTCTCTTGAATGAGAAAAATATCAATTTAAGTTCAGATAAATATGCCGAATCATAAATCAGCGATCAAGCGCGTCAGACAAACAACCAAGCGCAACGCAATAAACAAAAGTAATCAAAGCCGTCTTCGGACGCAGATCAAAAAACTTCGGGCGGCGCTCGCCTCGGGCGATAAAACGCAAAGTACCGAGCTTTTAACGCCAACGATTTCTTCGATCGACAAAGCCGTCAACAAAGGAATTTTGCATAAAAATACGGCGGCGCGTTACAAATCCCGTTTAACGTCGCACGTCAACGATTTATCACAATAAACAGTTTTCCTCATAACAATCATTCATAGTTTTCTCCTTTGAATGGAACGGAAGCAAGCCAAAAGCGAGGTTTGCTTCCGATTTTTTATTTGAGGATAAATTATTACTCTGTAATTTCAGATTTTTTTGATGTTTAACTTTGCGTCTTGGCGGCTTGGCGGGAATTGTATTTTCGCAGCATTGACGAGGCTCAAAACCTTGATTTCCCGCCAAGCCGCCAAGACGCAAAGGAAGATTAAAGGATAATAAAAATTAGATTATAAGGTAATTAACCCGAGAGAACACAGAGTTTTTAGAGATTATTACCAAAAATCTTTTTTGGTTTCCACCGTGAACTCGGTGGCAAATTTATAGATTGACGATTTCGCAGACGAGCATTTCGATCTGCATTCGCGAACCGGCATTTCCGCCGCCGCCTTTTGAGGTTTTAATCGCCAAATCGGTTTCGGCGACTCTTTTGATAATTTGAAGCAGTTTTTTTTCATCGCTTTTTCTTGCCGATGCCAGAAAATCTTCGTGATATTTTGGATGCAGCTTCATTACCCGGATAACTTCGGTCCGTTCAACGCCCTGATTCATCAACTCTTTTGCCATCAATGTGCGCCGCAGATTATGCGCGATCAAACCGAGCAGCATCAAAGGCTCGGCACCGTCGTCGAGAATTTTTTTTAAAGTTTGCAAAGGTTTGCGTTTATCATGACCGAAAAGCTGGTCGGTCAGATCAAAATTCGGAATTTCGCGCGAATTCGTCACCAAAGACTCAACCAAATTGTAAGTGACGATCTTATCGGGCAAAGCGGCGGTTGTGATTTTTTTTATTTCATTCGTAAGTCTTCGCAAATTGTCTCCGACGAGCGCAACAAGCTGATGCAAAGCCTTTTCTTCCGCGTCAAAACCCAATTCGCGCATTTCTTTTCGCGCCCAAATGACAAGTTCATGATCCTTAAATTTGGCAAATTCGACGGCGCAGGAATTTTCAATCAAAAGTTTCGCCATTTTTCGCCGTTTATCCAGTTCATCGGCAATAAAAATCATTACCGAGGTTTCCGATGGTCGCTTTAAATATGAGGTTAAAACCGCTTCGTAATCTTCTTTGAGAGTGTCTTTCCCGCCGGTCGCGGAAACTTTAACATCCGTGATACGAATCACCCGGCGCTCGGCAATCATCGGCATTTGTTCAGCCGACGCCAAAGCATAGGAAAGATTTTCGGCTTGATTTAAGGAAAACTCGTTCTCGTTAAATTCCCGCAATGAATTTTCCCCGAAAACAAAATCCGCAATTGTTTTCGCCGCCAGATCACGCAAATAGGTTTCCGCGCCGAAAAGTAAATAAACGGGCGCGATCTCGCGTTTTTTTAACTGATTTCTTAAATCTTCTCTCGTCAGTACGGACATTTTGTCTATATTTATTTAACTTATTTTTTTTCTTCCTTGACTCCCAAGCCATTGACGATCGTCGAAACAACCGATTCGGCAAAAGCACGCGACATTCTTTCGACTGCCGGGTCTTCCTCGTTAAAAAACGAGCGCGGATCTGACGAAAACTCGAACGAATCGCGGAAAATAAAATTTTGATTATCGTATAGAATCTGATTTGCCTTTAAATCACGCACCGTGACCGCCGCCGTAATGGTTACTTCATAAACCCGCGCACGACCTTCGCGATCAAGCAAAACACCGGAGAAATTAAAATCACGGATTGTTCCTTCGACCACGGCATCGGCATTATCACGGGTTCCTTGAACCTTCAGTCCGCGTCCGCGCCGGATAATTTCCTTTGAAACGGCTTCGGTAAAACGTGATTCGACACGATAGCGCAAGCCTTTGGCTTCAAATTGAAATGCCGGAACAGCCACGGTTTTTATTTCCTTCGGCAAACCCGAATTGGTCACCGGTTTATAACATTCGGTAAAACCCGAAACAAAGGCTAACGTAATTACAATAAATATCAACCGAATAAATTTCATAACTGCTTTTTGATCGCTTCGACAACTTTTAATGCTTCGACCGTTTCGCGGACATCGTGAACTCGAACAATGCGCGCGCCGTTCCAAACTGCAATTGCCGCGCTTGCCAAACTTCCCGGCAATCTTTTTTCGGTCGGCGCATCACCGAGAATTTTTCCGATCAAAGATTTTCTGGAAGTTCCGACCAGCATCGGAATATTTGGAAATTCTTCCGTTAGTTTATCAAGTTTGGCGAGAAGTTCTAAATTCTGTTCAAAGGTTTTACTAAACCCGATGCCGATGTCGAGTGCGATTTGATTTTGTGCAACGCCGAAACCTTTCGCTTTTTCGATGCTCCAATGAAATCCTTTTGAAACCTCCGACAAAATATCTTCGATTGCTGATTGTTGGTGCATCGTTTCAAAATCACCGCGCAAATGCATCAAAATCAAACCCGTTTGATTTTTGGCGGCAACTTCTCCGATTCTTTCATCAAAACGCAAACCTGAAACATCATTGATTATTTCTGCCCCTGATTCGACCGCTTTTTCGGCAACTTCTGCTTTGCTCGTATCAATCGAAACCAAAATATCGAATCGTTTTGAAATTCCTTCGATGATCGGTAAGACCCGCCGAATTTCTTCGTCAACCGAAACTCTTTTGCTTTTCGGACGGGTAGATTCGCCGCCGATATCGATTATATCCGCGCCTTCCTCAATTAGTTTTTCGGTTTGCCGCAAGGCATCGTCAAACGATATAAACTTTCCGCCGTCAGAAAAGCTGTCCGGGGTAACGTTCAAAATCGCCATCACCAAAGTTTGTTCAATCGAAATTGTCCGCCGTAAAGTTTGCCAGATCATTGACTAATTTTAGCTTTATTTAGAAAAAGAAAAAGGATGAAGATAACAAATCTTCATCCTTTTTCTTTTATACTGCATCAACCAATCAAGCCGTTGCCGGATTGTTTGGCGTGATCGGCGGAAGAATCGGTTTTTTGAAACCTTTCTTCGGTTTTTCCTCCGATGCGGTCGCGTTTCCATCGTCATTCGTCGAAGGCGCGCTGTCATCTCCGTCAAGCGGAAGACCAGCGACAACACGTCGGATCTGGACGCTGTCAAGCGTTTCAAGTTCAAGCAGCGCTTCAGAAAGTCGAACCATTGCATCGGCATTATCTTCCAAAACCTTTCGAGCGACTTCGTATTGATTGGCAACGATTTTTTTGACTTCTTGGTCGATTTTAATCGCCGTATCTTCCGAGTAATCGCGATGCTGGGAAATCTCGCGTCCGAGAAAGATTTGCTCTTCTTTTTTACCGAAAGTCAAAGGACCTAATTCCGACATTCCGTATTCGCAAACCATCGAGCGCGCGAGTTCGGTTGCCCGTTCAATATCGTTTGACGCGCCGGTCGTAACTTTGTCCGCTCCGAAATAAAGTTCTTCGGCAAGTCTGCCGCCCATCAAAATAGCGATTTGGCTTAAAATATATTCTTTGGTGTAACTGTGACGATCGCCTTCCGGCAATTGCTGGGTGACGCCAAGCGCCATACCGCGCGGAATGATCGAAACTTTGTGTACCGGATCAGCCGACGGAACTTTCAAACCGACAAGTGTATGTCCGGCTTCGTGGTAGGCGGTCAATTTCTTTTCGTGATCGGAAAGTACCATACTGCGCCGTTCGGCACCCATCAAAACCTTATCTTTAGCAATTTCAAAATCGGTCATCGTGACGACTTTTTTGTTGTAACGCGCCGCATTTAAAGCCGCTTCGTTGACGATATTCGCCAAATCCGCACCCGTAAATCCGGGAGTTCCGCGTGCTATCACACTGATGTCAACATTCTCATCGAGCGGAATTTTGCGTGTATGAACTTTCAAGATTCCTTCGCGACCTTTAACATCGGGACGACCAACGACCACGCGGCGGTCAAAACGTCCGGGACGAAGAAGTGCCGGATCGAGAACGTCCGGTCGGTTTGTTGATGCAACCAGAATAACGCCGTCGTTCGATTCAAATCCGTCCATTTCGACAAGAAGTTGATTCAAAGTCTGTTCACGTTCATCGTGTCCGCCGCCAAGTCCGGCACCACGATGGCGACCGACTGCATCAATTTCGTCGATAAAAATGATACAGGGCGCGTTTTTCTTTCCTTGTTCAAAAAGATCACGCACGCGCGACGCGCCGACACCGACGAACATTTCAACAAAATCGGAACCCGAAATCGAGAAAAACGGGACATTCGCTTCGCCCGCAATCGCTTTTGCCAAAAGAGTTTTGCCGGTTCCCGGAGGTCCGACCATCAAAACGCCTTTCGGGATACGTCCGCCGAGTTTTTGGAATTTTTGCGGATCTTTCAAAAATTCGACGATCTCCTGCAATTCCTCTTTTGCTTCTTCGACACC
>CADEFG010000093.1:7506-11227 GCA_902826505.1 uncultured Acidobacteriota bacterium | reverse complement strand
TAGTTGATATTTTCACGCGTTTTTTTGAGTTCTTCACGCAGCAATCGCGGCGCGTTCGGTTTGACGACGATCTTTGTTTCAAAATCGGTTCCCGCGCCGTAGCCTAAATATTCGTGATACTGCCGCGCAAAACAATACGTGCAGGCGTGAAGGCAGCCGCGATAACAATTGACCGTGTAGCGATGACCGAAATCCGATGAAAAAGCTTTCGTGATGATCTTTTTCGTTGCGTATTCTTCGTAGATTTCGAGTTTCGCGTCCGGCGGTTCGCCCAAATAGTCGGCGGAATATTTCAAATACGGATTGGGCGGATTTTCGATTTGTCGCATTAATGAAACAATAATTCATTTAAGACATAAAGGCAAGAAAATTGGCAAAATTTTGTAAATTTGTGTAACTTAAAATCAAAACGAACAAACCTTGCCAATTTACGTTAAAATTTTAAATGCTCGAAAAAATTTCGCATTATAAAATTCTGAAAAAGCTCGGCGCGGGCGGCATGGGCGAAGTTTATCTGGCGGAAGACACGAAACTGACGCGGAAGGTCGCGCTCAAGGTTTTGCCTGCCGCCGTCTCCGCCGAACGCAAATGGCTCAATCGTTTTCTGCAGGAAGCGCGCCTTGCCGCCAATCTCAATCACCCGCATATTTGCACGATCTACGAAATCAACGAATCCGCCGAAACGCCTTTTCTGGCAATGGAGCTGGTCGAAGGCGAAACCCTTTCGGAAAAAATCCATTCAAAAACGCTCGCTCTGCCCGAGATTTTGGAAATCGCCGCGCAAATCGCCGACGCGCTCGACGAAGCGCACCGCCGCGACATCATTCACCGCGACATAAAATCCTCGAATTTCATCATCAACCGGCGCGGGCAAGTCAAAGTTCTCGATTTCGGGCTCGCGAAAATCATCTCCGAAGAGGTTTCCGAGCATGACGTGACGCGGGCGAAAACCGAGGACGGAATGCTCGTCGGGACAGTGCAGTATATGTCGCCCGAACACGCTTTCGGCAAAAAGCTCGACGGGCGCACCGATCTTTGGAGTCTCGGCGTTCTGCTATACGAAATGGCTTGCGGCGAACTTCCCTTCAAAGGCGCGACGCAAGCCGGAATTTTTGACGAGATTCTTCATAAAACGCCGCTCGCGATCGGTAAGCTCAATTCAAGCATCCCGGTCGAATTTGAAAATATTATTCTCAAGCTCCTCGAAAAAGACCGTGATTTTCGTTATCAAACGGCTTCGGATCTGCTCGCGGATCTAAAACGCCTGCGCCGTTCACTCGGCGCCGTCACGTCCGATTCGAACGAAACGATCAAAGCCTCGACCGCCGAAATTTATCTACCTTCGCAAACCGTAATATTGACTCATCCGCGACCTGCCAAGACAGAAATTTTGACCCAACCGAATTTCGAAGCGCGTCCGCCAAAAAAATTATGGCAAAAAGGCACCAGTCTTTTTCTGATTTCCATGATTTTAGGAGGAATCATTTACGCTGTTTGGCAATTTTCGTCAAAGGCTTCCCCGGAAAGAATTGCGACGAGTGCGGCTTCGACGCGTTTGACCAATCTCGGAAAAGTTTATGACGCGGTGATTTCGCCCGATGGAAATTATATCGATAACAACAGTGACGACGGCGCACGACAATCATTGTGGCTTAAACAAACCACCAACGGAAGCGCGATCCAGATCGTCGCAACTTCGGCAAACGTTTATCAGGGGTTGGCGATCTCGCCCGACAACAAATGGGTTTATTACAATACCTGGGACCGAAAATCGGTCGGTGAGATTTTTCGCGTTCCGGCGCTCGGCGGCGCGGCTCAGAAACTGGTTCACGATTGTATGCCCGGTGTTTCGGTTTCAAGCGACGGGCAAAAACTGACCTATATACGTTCCGATGATCGCCGCAATCGATTTGTCCTGCTGACCGGCAACGCGGACGGAAGCGGCGAACGGGAAATTTACTCGATGCCCGAAACATTCGCTCACTCGGCGATCTGGGCGCCCGATAACAAAACGATCGCCTTCGGAATCTTTGAATCGGACAAGGAAAAACGCTATCCGCAAATCGTCGAAATCCCGGCGGAAGGCGGCGATCTAAAGGTGATTTGGAAGGACGAGCAAAACAATTTTCAGCCGAATCGTTTTATCTGGCTCGCCGACAAAAGCGGTTTGCTCGTGACGCTTTCAAACTCGCGCGAATTTCAGACGCAGATCTGGCGGATTGATTACGCCGACGGAGGTTTGCGCCAACTCACCAGGGATTTGAACAGCTACAGCAGTTTGAGCGGCAGCGCCGACGGCAAAGAGCTGCTCAGTATTCAGCAGGATTATCTTTTGAGCGTCTGGGTCGTCCCGACGGAAAATCCGGCGCTCGCGAAACGCGTGACCGAGGGTAAAATGGAAGGCATCGGTTTGAGCTGGACGCCGGACAACCGGCTTGTTTATGCTTCGAATGTTAGCGGCAATTCGGAAATTTGGTCGATGAAAGCCGACGGCACGGAGAAAAAACAACTGACTTCGGATAAATCTCTGAAACTAAATCCGTGTGTCGCGGGCGACGGCAAATATATTTTTCACAATATCGTTGGCAACCAGCGCGGCGGTTCGGCGCGGATCGACATTGACGGGAAAAATTCGCAGCTGCTCGAAAACAAATGGACGATTTCCTGCGCCGCGCAAAGTCCGCAGGTTTTTTATTTTGCCGAAAACGATCCGGTAACCGCCGATCTGATTCCGGGTCTGTTTCGCGATTCGACCGAATTCAACGCGCCCGTCAAGGTTTCCAACAAACCGATTCAGCAATACGCCGTCGCGCCGGACGGAAAATCGCTCGCCTATATTTACTGGGACGAAAACAAAAGAGGCTACGGAATGGAAACGCAATCGATCGAAACCGGCGCGATCAAAACTTTTACGCTGCCCGAAACGGCGGTGCAAAAATACAGCGAAGCGCAATTTGTTCTGCACTTTACCGCCGACGGCAAAAATCTTTCCTTTATCAACGACGAAAACGGGTTTGCGAACGTTTGGCTTTTGCCCTTGAACGGTGACAAACCGCGCCGCCTGACAAATTTTAACGATAACTTTATTTTCAGCTTCGCGTGGTCGAACGACGGCAAAAATCTCGCCGTTTCGCGCGGAACGCTGACGAGCGATGCGATTCTTTTCAAACAAACGGAATAAAGCGGCGCGGACTTTTCAAAAAAATCCGCGCCGCTTTGCCTTTTCCCGACCGCCGTTTTTTTTATTTCGACAATTTTACTTCGACCATTGACGGTTTTTTCTTTTCGTCTTCACCGGCTAATTGATCTTCCCCGTTCGCCGCGCCGGTGCGAATTTGTTTTTCAAATTTCGATTCGCTGATTTGTCTGCCGTCGGCGTCGCGTTTGTCAAAGATCCCGCGTAAAAAATAGGTTTTGCCGTAACGGTTAAAGACAAGTCTTTCGGATTCGGACGCGCTTGGATTGTTTTTGGTAATGTCGAAAATTACGATTCGGGCGAATTTTGTTTCCGTGTTTCTGAGCAAATACCGGTTGACGCTCAATTTTTGAACCTCGTATTTTCCCGCTGAAAGTTTATCTTTGCCGACGTGAAAATCAAACGTTGTGTTGAATAATAAAGTCTGCGCATGTGCCGAACTCGCCGAAGCGAAAATTGTTGCCAAACCCAAAACGAATGCGATTGCGAATAATTTTAACGATTGCGATTTCATAATTTTTCTCC
>CADEFG010000093.1:0-7406 GCA_902826505.1 uncultured Acidobacteriota bacterium | reverse complement strand
GAACGAAAAAACTTCGATCGGACGCGAAGCGGCAAACCAGATCGTCCTCAATGACGCGTCGGTTTCGCGCCGTCATTGTCTGATCGAAAAGCGCGGCGCGGCTTTTTTCCTCAGCGATCTTGAAAGCTTGAACGGAACTGCGGTCAACGGGCGTGAAGCGAGCGAAACCGAGCTGTCGAACGGCGATAAGATCGGCGTCGGAGATTTTACGTTTCGCTTTTTGACCGAAGACTTCGAAGAAGTTTCGAGCGGTGTTTTCCTCGACAAAACCGAATTTCGCCTGCCGCCAAACTCGGTTCAACTGCGCATCGAAGAGGTTTTCGGCGCGATGGCGCGTGATCTGACGGCAATTCTGCAAATCATCGGAAAGATCAATGTGCTGCGCGAAACCCAAACGCTGCAAAGCGAGCTTCTGCGGCAAATCTTTGAAGTCGTTCCGGCGGACGAAGGCGCGATCTTGCTGGTTGACGATGAAAACGAATTCGCCGAGCTCGTCGGGCATAAACGGCTCGGCGAAGACGCCCCCGTAAATGTCAGTCAAACCATCGTCAGCCGGGTTTTAACGGAACGGAAAGTAATTTTAGTGACGGATTTTGCCTCGGCGGAAAATCTGCCAAACGCCGAAAGTCTTTTTTTCAAAAAAATCTCTTCGCTCGTTTGTGCGCCCGTCGTGCTTTTTGAAAAAGCGCTCGGCGTGATCTATCTGACCAGCGCGCAGAATAATTTTGACGAAAGCCATCTCAGATTCTTAACGGCAGCCGCTTCGATTGCGGCGGTTTCGATCGAGAACGCACGAAATTTTGCGTGGCTCGAAAACGAAAACGAACGATTGCGCGGCGAAACTTTAAGCCGTAATATGCTTGGCGAAAGTCCGGCGATGGCGAAGGTTTTTGAGCTGATCCGCAAGGTCGCACCGACGGATTCGACCGTGTTGATCGGCGGCGAAAGCGGCACGGGCAAAGAACTCGCGGCGCAGGCAATTCATCTCGGCAGCCCGCGGCGCACGCAGCCGTTCGTCGCGATAAACTGCGCGGCGCTGACCGAAACCCTGCTTGAATCCGAGCTTTTCGGTCATGAAAAAGGCGCGTTCACGGGCGCCGCGCAGCAAAAGAAAGGCAAAATCGAGATCGCCCAGAACGGCACGCTTTTTCTGGACGAAATCGGGGAAATGCCGTTTAATTTACAAGCCAAGTTACTGCGGGTTTTACAGGAACGCGAATTTGAACGCGTCGGCGGCACGCGCCCGCTCAAAGCCGATATTCGCCTGATCGCCGCGACCAACCGCGATTTGCAACGGGAAGTTAAAAATGGAACATTTCGCCAGGATTTGTTTTACCGGCTCAACGTCGTGCGTCTGACAATGCCCGCTTTGCGCGAACGAAAGGAAGATATTTTGCCGCTCGCCGAAAGTTTTGTCCAAAAATTCAGCCGCGTCCTGAATCGAAAAATTCGCGGAATTTCCGCCAATGCTAAAAAACTTCTGCTCGAATACGATTTTCCCGGCAATGTCCGCGAGCTCGAAAACGCGATCGAACGCGCCGCCGTTTTGGGGACGACCGATTGGATTCTGCCCGAAGATCTGCCCGAAGATTTTCTCGAACTCGCCGTCGAAACCGAAATTAAAGACGCGTCAACCTATCACGAAGCGCTGCGCGAACAAAAAAAAGCCTTGATTTACAAGGCTTTCCGCAAAGCTCACGGCAGTTACACGGAAGCCGCGAGGGTTTTGGACGTTCATCCGAATTATCTGCATCGTTTGATAAAAAATCTCGACATCAAAGACGATTTGCAAAAAAAACCATAAACATTCATAATGAGTCCCACAATAATTTTGCCCTCTTGAAATCCATTTCAAAAAGAATTGTTTTAATTTTTCAGAATCTTTTTTTTAAAGTGAGGCAGTTTTGATTTGGACCATCGAACTAAATGAAACCGCATCTTTTGTAAAGGTCATCGCGCAGGGTGATTTTACAATCGAAAATTGTTTCGAAATTAAGCAAGACTTTATTTCACGTGATTTTTGGTATCCCGGAATGAATATTTTGATTGATTATCGTCAAACAACTTTCACCAACCTGAGTCTCGATCATTTAAGACAAATCGGCGAATTTCATAAAACAGTCAATGAGCAGATCGGCAACGGGCGAATGGCGTTTCTGATGAAATCTCCACGCGATTTCGGTTTTGCCCGCCAGTACGAAATGATTAGCGACGGCAAGGTTTTATCGGAGGTTTGCGTTTTTCTCGACGAAAACAAAGCGCTTGAATGGCTCACCGAAACCTCGATTTCCACCTAACTCCGAAGACGAAGACGTTAAATAGTTTTGAGTCCAGCCTGAAAACGGAACTCTGAACTTTCTATTTTCCGCTCGTGATCAATTTAGCGATCGTCTGTAATTGCATATTCGAGGTGCCTTCGTAGATCGCGCCGATCTTTGAGTCGCGCCAGAATTTTTCGACCGGATAATCTTTGACATAACCGTAGCCGCCGAAAAGTTCGATCGCTTTGGACGAAATTTTTTCCGCGACACGCGATGAAAAGACTTTTGCCATCGCCGCTTCCTTGAGGAATGATTTGCCCGCGTCTTTGAGCCGCGCCGCGTTATAAACCAAAAGACGCGCCGCTTCGAGATCAATCGCCATTTCCGCGAGCTGGAATTGAACGCCTTGAAAACCGTTGAGCGATTGCCCGAATTGTTCGCGTTCGGCGGTATATTTCAAGGCGGCTTCATACGCGCCCTGCGCGATGCCGACCATTTGCGCGCCGATCCCGATGCGTCCTTCGTTGAGGGTTTCGATCGAAACCTTATAACCTTTGCCGACTTCGCTCAAAACATTTTCCTTCGGAACTTTACAGTTATCCAGAATCAATTCGGTCGTCGAACTTGCGCGGATGCCGAGTTTGTCTTCCTTTTTGCCGACGCTAAAACCCTCGAAACCTTTTTCGACGATAAAAGCCGTGATGCCTTTGTAACCGGCGCTCGGGTCAACGGTCGCGAACAGCACAAAGATCTCGGCTTCGTTGCCGTTCGTGATCCAGAGCTTTTGTCCGGTCAATTCCCAAAAATCGCCTTTATCAACCGCGCGGGTTTTGAGAGCAAAAGCGTCCGAACCGCTGCCGGCTTCCGAGAGCGCATACGCGCCGACTTTGCCTTCCGCGAGTTGGGGCAGATATTTCGCCTTTAAATCATCCGAGCCCCAACGAATGAACGCATTCGTCACGAGCGTGTTCTGCACGTCAACAAACACCGAGATCGAAGCGTCGATCCGCGCCAGCTCTTCGATCGCCAAAATCGCGTTGAAAAACGACGAACCCGCGCCGCCGTATTCCTCGGGCGTTTCGATCGCCATCAAACCCAGATCGAAACATTGGCGGATCAAGCCATGATCGAGCTTTGCTTCCTTCTCCATCCACTCGACGCGCGGGCGGACTTCGCCTTCGGCAAATTCGCGGATCGACGAGCGGAAAAGTTCTTCTTCTTCTGACAATTCGGTTAAAGCCGGTCTTTGATCTTCTTGTTCTAAAGCTGCACTGTTCATAATATATTCCTTTTAGATTTTGTAATAAGAAAGTAAATAAAATAACATCATAATAGGCGCATCGGCGAAAAGGCAAAGAGAAGTGAATTCACCAATAGAAGTCCAGAGTCCAGAGTCCAGAGTCCAGAGTTCAAATCAAAAACACATAAATCGTTTAAAGATTGTCGCGGTTTTGTTATCGACTCTCGGAGTCGCGCTGTTCGCGTATTTTATTTATTCGGTCGGGTTTCACGAAATCGTTCTGGGCATTGGCAAAATCGGTTTCGACGGTTTTGCGATTCTATCGTTTATTTATTTTCTGCGAATTCTGGCGCGCGGCTGCGCGTGGAAACTGTCGGTTTACGCGCCTTATAAACTCGGTTTGCGCGACACCGTGCCCGCCGTCATCATCGGCGAGGCGATGAGCACGATGATTCCGCTCGGCATTTTGATCAGCGGAACCGCGAAGGCGGTCGCGGTCAGAAAAAAAGTTCCGTTCGTTGTCGGTTTGTCGTCGGTCGCGACGGAAAATCTTTTTTACTCGCTCGTGACGGGGCTTTTTATCGCGCTCGGCGGCTTTGCGTTTCTCCGAAGTTTTGATCTCGCGGACGGTTGGCGCATCACGATCGACGTTTTAATCGTCGCGATTTTCGCGCTCATCGTTTTGGGTTTCGTGATGGTTTTGCGGCGCTGGCATTTCGCGAGCGAGATTTGCGAAAAACTTTATAAAAAAGGCATCGCCGCCGGTTTTTTGGAAAAAGGTCGGCTCCACGTCCGGCTTTTTGAAAATTTGATCTACGGATTTTACCGCCAATATCCGCGCCGTTTTGTGCCGATTCTTTTTTTTCAAATTTCGTTTCACCTGCTCGGGATCTTAGAAGTCTGGTTTGTCTTAAGCCGGATCAGCGATGCGGCTCCGGGCATTTTTACGTCATTTTTGCTCGAATCGATCAGCCGCGTCATCACAACGACCTTTAAGTTGATTCCGTTTGTCATCGGCGTTGACGAAGCCGGCGCACAGTTTGTCACCGAAACTCTCGCGCTCGGCGTCGGCGTCGGCGTCACGTTAGCCATTATCCGCAAGGGACGAAGTATCTTTTGGGTGCTGATCGGCGTGCTTTTGATCATCAAACGCGGGCTCTCGATCAAAGAATTTACCGAAGCGCGGCGCGAAGAAAATTAAAGTTTCCGCTGGCTTGGTTAAGATTTCGTAAGCAAATGTTTAGTTCACATTTTTGTAAAACAAACTTTGTGCTTGTCAACGACGTTTTACGTTCTCTATACTAGGGAAAGACAAGTCAGCTTGTTTGAGGTGAAAAGTTTGAAACCAAAAGTTCATCAGGGACTACTAAATGCCCAAGGCTTTCGTTTTGCTTTGGTCGTTTCGCGCTGGAACGATTTTTTGACATCGAAACTGACCGAAGGCGCACTCGATGCCCTCGAACGGCTCGGTGCCGGTGAAGACGCGGTCGAGATTTTCAAAGTTCCGGGTTCGTTCGAATTGCCGCTGACCGCGCAAAAGGTCGCGGCAGGCGGAAAATTCGATGCAGTCATCTGTATCGGCGTTGTCATTCGCGGTGAAACGCCGCATTTCGATTACGTCGCGGGCGAGGCGGCGAAAGGCACCGCGCAAGCCGCAATGCAAACCGGCGTCCCGGTGCTGTTCAGCGTCGTCACGACCGACACGCTCGAACAAGCGATCAATCGCGCCGGCGTAAAAGCAGGAAACAAAGGGTTTGAAGCCGCAATGGCGGCGGTCGAGCTCGTTAATTTATACAAGGAAATGGACGGCGGAGAAGATACTTCCGAAGCGAAGAAAAAAGCCTTTCCGCACGTCGTTTGAAAAAGAGCAAGGATTTATGGGAACACGGCGAAAAGCACGTGAATACGCTCTCCAGATGCTGTTTGCGGCGGACGTTGCGAAAACGTCCGGCGAAGTAACTGCGCGTAATTTTTGGAACGAACTCGGAGAACCCGACGCGGACGAGATGACCCGCGATTTTTCCGCTCAATTACTGGTCGGCACGCTGCGCGAGCTTGAAACCGTCGATAATACGATCCGCACCCGCGCCGAACACTGGCGCATCGAACGGATGGCGATCGTCGACCGCAACGTTTTGCGGCTCGCGGTTTACGAATTTTTATACGAAGAAACCCCGCACACCGTGATCATCAACGAAGCTCTCGAAATCGCCCGCCGTTTCTCGACCTTTGAAGCGACCCAATTCATCAACGGCATTCTCGATGCCATCAAACACGACCTGGAAAAAAAAACGAATAAAAATTCTCCCGACTCGAACGAAAAAACTCAGGCTTCTTCAAATTAGACGCGATTTTCTTTCGAATCAATGAACGACCTGCGCCAAAACTTTCTCGCCGAATCGCTCAAGAAACTCGACAATTTGCGAAAAGATCTAACGGAAGATGCGAGCGAAGAACTGCGCCGCGAAGCTTTTCGCCGCGTTCACACGATCAAGGGCGGCGCGCAAATTTTCGGTTTCGAAAAAGCGGCAAAACTCGCCGGAGAACTCGAAAATATTCTCGCCGAACGCGAGAATTTCGCCGCCAATAATAAAGATCTGCTGCGCGAAGGAATCAAACTGCTGGCAAGTTCGCTGCAGGATCGCGAAACGAATTTGCCCGCGCGGTTTACCGAAAAACTGCAAAACCAGAACCAAACAGCGCCCAAAACCGATATTTTTCTGACGCGGATTCCGCCGACAGTTTTCAAAAGTCTTTCAAACTCCGAACAAACGGCGGTGATTTCCGCACTGCGGCGCGGAGAAAACATTTTTAGCGCCGAAGTCGGTTTTGCGCCGGCAAATTTTGCCGGCGAATATCGAGATCTGCGAATTGTTTTGAGCGAAAAAAGCGAGATCGTCGCCGCTTTGCCGAGCGAGAAATTCAAATCTGCGGGCAAAATCGGTTTTCAGATCATTGCGGCAAGCCGCGCGAGCCGCGATGATTTGCAAAAACTTCTCGCCGGCTTTTCGGCGGAAATCATTTCGTATGATTGCGCGGATAATTCGGCGGTCGATTTATTCGAAATGTTCGCGCACATTGCCGCGCACGGCGAAAATATCGCCAGACGGCTTGGAAAGGAGATCGGTTTGACGGTTTTGGCGAGCGAGACAAAACCTTCCGCCGCAAACATTAAAAATCTTTTTGACATTCTGCTTCATCTGGTGCGCAACGCGGTTGATCACGCGATCGAAAAAAGCGGCACGATCGAGATTCGGTTTTTCGCCGACGCCGACGGATGCCAATTAACCGTTGCGGACAATGGCAAAGGCATCGATCCGGAAAAAGTCCGCGCGCGGGCGATTGAAAAAAATCTGATTTCGGTTGATGATGTTCTCAACGAACCGCAAACGCTCGAACTGATTTTTGCGTCCGAGTTTTCGACCGCCGAAAAGACGACGGAAATTTCGGGACGCGGCGTCGGATTGGACGCGGTCAAGTGTTTGGTCGAAAAAATGAACGGCAAAATTTCCGTCAAAAGCCGTAAAACATTCGGCACGATTTTCGAGATTTTCCTGCCGCAATGATTTTCACCGCAAAAGTCCGGAGAAAACAAGTTATGGTAAAAAAAGCAAAATTCCTGAAGTTGTTTCAATTTTTAAATTTCTTTGTGTTCTTTATGTCTTTGGGGTTTATTTCAGCCGTTCCCGCGCAGTCGGATATGCCCGACGAAATACGCGGCTACAAAGTTCAAAAAACGAAGATCTCGGTCACCAACAAAACCGATAAAATTGAAAACAGCGATGAAAAGGACAAATCGGAAACCTTTGCCCGTCTGACCGAACCCGAATTGATCGACACTTCGCTCGCCGGTTTGACCTTTGAGATCTCGGCGGAAATCGACGCCGTCAATTATAAGGGGAAAG
>CADEFG010000092.1 GCA_902826505.1 uncultured Acidobacteriota bacterium | reverse complement strand
ATACGACAAAGAATTGCGCTATCCGGCAGAAGACGGCGAATATGAAAAAGAAAAAATGGACGCCCTTGGTTTGTAAATTTGGACAAATCGCGCGCGAAATTTTTAAGTCAGTGATGAAAACATTGCCAAGCAATATAAAGCGGAGGTCTGACCTGGGGTTGAATACTTAAAAATTCTAATCAATAAAATCCTGTAAATTATGAAACCGAGAATTGAAAATTTGCCGGAAACAAAATTGGTCGGAAAGATGTTGAAGATGTCTTTTGCCGAGAATAAAACACGTGAATTGTGGCAAAGTTTTATGCCGAAAAAGCGTGACGTAAAGAATGTTTCGGGAAACGATCTTTATTCGGTAGAAATTTATCCAGAAGGACTTTTAGAGCGGTTCGATCTGACGGCGGAGTTTGAAAAATGGGCGGCGGTAAAGGTTTCGGAGTTTGAAACCGTCGCGCCGGCTTTTGAAAATCTAACGATTCCCACAGGTCTCTACGCAGTCTTTATGTTTAAAGGAAGATCGAGCGAGAGCACAAAATTTTATCAGTTTATCTTTGCCGATTGGCTGCCGAAATCAGCTTACAAATTCGATAATCGCCCGCATTTCGCGCTGATGGGCGAAAAATACAAAAATGATGATCCAAGTTCTGAAGAAGAAATCTGGATCCCAATTAAACAGAAATAAGATCATGACGAAATATCAGATTGCCGAAATCAACATCGTCCGAATGAAAGGCGTGGACATCAATGATCCGATTATGTAGGAATTTGTTGATAATTTAGACAAAGTGAATGCTTTAGCGGAAAACAGCGAAGGATTTGTTTGGCGATTGAAGGACGAAAACAATAATGCGACAAGCCTCAATCCTTATAATGACGAGCAAGTAATTATTAATATTTCAGTTTGGGAAAGTATTGAAAACTTGAGGCTTTTATTTATAAGACGTTTCATACCGATTTTTTGAAACGCCATAAATAATGGTTTCAACTTTGGAAAAGTTTATACCGCGATGTGGTGGATACGCGAAGGCGAGTTTCCGACCGTTGACGAAGCGGTTGAAAAACTGGATTATCTTCAAAAAAACGAGGCTTCGGAATTGGTTTTTGATTTCAAGAAGAAATTTCCGTTGCCGGATTTAACAAATGAGCAACCTTTCGTTTTCAACGATTGATTGGGACAAAATTCCGAAAAGCCGAACTGCATTGACAAACTCAACCCGCTCTAAAACTCTCAATCACCCTGAGAAAATTCTGTAAAACGACATTCGCGTCGCGCGAACGCCAAATCGCGTAAAGACTTGATGTTGGAGACATTTTAATAAACCTGACCTCTTTCGTTAAGTAATGCGAATACGAAAATGGCATCAGCGAAATGCCCAAACCCTTGGCGACCAGACCGAGCAAGGTTGCGCCGAAATCGGATTCGAAGCGGACACGCGGAGCAAAATCGGCTTCGGCGAAAATCGCTCTCAGCTGGGCGGCGTGTTCGCTTTTGCCGGCAAGCGACGGCAGGACGAACCACTCGTCTTTCAATTTGCTTAAATCGATCTTTGCCGCCTGATTTATCGGATGATTTGCCGCGACGACCAACGCAAAATTCTCGGTCATCAGCATTTTGGAATCGAGTTCTTTGGATTTGGGAAGCTCACGGTTAAAAGCCAGATCGATGCGATGCGCGAGCAGCGAAGAATCTGCTTCAACCGCGTCAATTTCGATCATTTGAGCAATGACATTCGGGTGTTTGTTTGAAAGCCCGAGAAGTATCTCAGGCAAAACCGAAAAGGTGATCGATGCCGGGTGACCGATCCGGATCGTCCCGATCTCGCCCGCCGCGATTTGTTTGGCGTGACGCGTGACGCTTTCCGCATCGGTCAATATCTTGGCAAATTCGGTTCGTAGAAAATCGCCCGCCGCCGTTAGTTTGACGTTTCGTTTGTCGCGTTCGAAAAGCTGAATTCCGAGTTCTCCCTCAAGATTTTTGATGTGTCGGCTGAGGGCTGATTGCGTGATAAAAACCTTTTCCGAAGTTTTCCAAAAATGAAGCTCATCGGCGAGCGCCAGAAAATATTTTATCTGCTGTAAATTCATTTTTAATTCAATATTTGCATTAATCAATGCGAATTTAGCATTTTTCTGCATTAGAAAAAAGTGTAAATTATCGTCTGAGGAAAAATATTTTGATCGTTAGACAGGCAAAAATTGAAGAAATCGAAACTTTGCTCGAATTTGAACAAGGCATCGTGACGGCGGAACGCGCCTTTAACCCGACGCTCAAGAAGGGCGAAATTCATTATTACGATCTGGCGAAATTGGTCGAATCGCCTTTATCAGCAGTTTTCGTGGCAGAAATTGACGGCGATTTGATCGCATCGGGCTATGTTCTCGAAAAAGAAGCGCAAGATTATCTGAAACACGAGCGTTATGCGTATCTCGGATTTATGTATGTCAAGCCTGAGCATCGCGGAAAAGGCGTCAATAAACGGATTTTGGATGCCTTGCTCGATTGGGCGAAAGAACGCGGATTGAGCGAAATTCGGCTGGAAGTTTACAGCGAAAATTCTGCGGCTGTCAAAGCTTACGAAAAGGCTGGTTTCAAAACGCTTTTGCTGGAAATGCGGATGGAAATTGGATAAATGATGAAAAATCAAAAATGTCTCAATTTCTTGGGTTGGTTTGGCGGTCTTGTTTGTTTAGGCGGCTATGCCCTGATCACGCAGCAAATCCTGGACAGTAATTCGCTCATTTTTTTTGCAATGAACGGGATTGGCTGTCTTTGCCTGATTTACTATACTTTTCACAAAGGCGCATTTGCCAACACCGTGCTCAATTCGGTTCACTTATTGATTACGCTTTTAGCGATCAGCCGCCGGCTGTTAAGTTAATCGGGATGACACGTAAAAGAATAAATTCATCGGAAATTTAGTTCAAGATTAAAAAGGTTTGATTACTATTTATGGAAACAGTTGGAATTGTAAAAAGTCTGTGGCGTTATCCGGTTAAGAGTATGAGCGGTGAGCAAATGCCGGAAATCTTTCTTGGATTTTCGGGCGTTTACGGCGACCGCGTGTATGCCTTCAAGAATTCAGCGGCAACAAGAAAGGGTTTTCCTTATTTCAATGCGCCCGTCCAGCCGCAAATGCTGCTTTATCGTCCGAAGTTTCGCAATCCTGAAAGAGCATTGAGACCGCCGAATCTGTTTGAAGCGATGAGCATTGCACCCGGCGTTACGCCGGCAAATGGCGATTCCGAGGATTTAATTTTAGATGTTCTGACGCCATCGGGCGAAACTCTTTCCGTCGATGATTCTCGATTGATCGAAATGCTTCTTTTAGGAATCAATGAGAAAAATCATTTGACCCTTGTGCGTTCTGACCGGGCTTTGACGGATTGCCGTCCGGTTTCTTTGATCAGCCTGCAAACCATCCGGCAAATCGAGACGGAAACAAAACTGCAGCTTGATAAACTGAGGTTCCGGGCAAACGTCTATTTCGACTTCGCTTCGTCGAACGAAGGCTTTGCCGAAGACAACTTGGTTGGTCGCCGGCTGCGGATCGGCTCGCTTGCGGAGATAATGGTTCTCGAACGCGACCCGCGCTGCAAAATGATTTCGCTCGACCCGGAAACCGGCGATCACAATCCCGAGATTTTTCGTTCGGTTGCCAAACTCCATTCGGCAACTGCCGGAATTTACTGTGCGGTTTTGGTCGAAGGAATAATCAAAGAAGGCGATAAAATAGAAACTGTGAACTAAAATTCAGGTCTTTTATATCGGCAGCATTTTTTGAAAAATTGCGCTTCAGAAATGATAAATCAGACGATAAAAATCAGAATCGCGGAATCCAAAGACGCGGAATTGCTTGCCGAACTCGGCGCGGAAACCTTTCACGACGCTTTCGCCGATCATCCGCTGATGCCGCCAAAAGATTTAAAACTTTATTGGAATTCGGCTTTTACGGCGTCGCAAATTATCTCTGAACTGAATGACCCGCAATCGATCTTTTTGTTGGCGGAAATCGATCGTCAAGCGGTCGCCTACGCAAAAATGGAACGCGGCGTGACGGCATCGGGCGTGACGGCGAAAAGTCCTCTCAAACTCAAGCGGTTATATTCTAAACAAAAATTTATCGGTTTCGGGGTTGGCGCGCTTTTGATGAAACGATGTTTAGAAACGGCAAATGAGCATCATCACGACACGATTTGGCTGACCGTTTGGGAACATAATCTACCGGCTCAAAAATTTTATCGAAAGTGGAAATTTGAACCCTGTGGAGAAATTGAATTCGAGATGGGCAATGCGCTTTTAACCGATCTGATTATGCAGCGTTCTATTTAAAGAGTAATCCACAAATGCTATGACAAACATACCGTTTACTAAAATCAATTGGGATGCGATCGCCAAAACCGAACACGCGGGCGAAACAGGCGTTTCATTTTGGCAGACAATTCAATTTGAAGGTTTAAGAGTTCGGATTGTCGAATATTCCGCCGGATATTTTGCCGATCATTGGTGCCGGAAAGGTCATCTCGTTCATTGTCTGCAGGGCGAATTTGTGACCGAACAACAATCGGGCGAAACTTTTACGCTTTCCGAAGGAATGACATATCTCGTTTCGGACGACCTGAGCGCGCATCGTTCAATTTCTGAAAACGGCGTCAAACTATTGATTGTTGACGGCGATTTTTTGAAAATTTAACGAAAATGCTTATCAAGTTAAAAAGGAGCTATTTTCGGATGGAAGAAAATTCCGCTGTTCAATATAAAAATATTTCGATCAGAACCGAACTGAAACCGGGCGATTTGGGTTATGTGATTTACCGTCACGGCAAACTCTACGCGCAGGAAAATGCTTACGGAATCGCGTTTGAAGCGTATGTTGCCGAAGGCTTGGCGGAGTTTTATCGTTCGTACACGGCAGAAAAAGACCGCGTTTGGATTTGCGAAGACGGAGATTCGATGATCGGTTTTCTGCTTCTGATGCACCGCAGCGAAACGGTTGCCCAATTCCGCTATTTTTATCTCGAACCGGAGTATCGCGGAATCGGTCTGGGCAATCGGCTGGTGCAGTTATTTATGGATTTCTTAAAAGAAAAAGGCTACCGGCAAGCGTATCTTTGGACGACCAACGAACAAATTGCCGCTGCCGCGCTTTACGTGCGCTACGGTTTTAAGTTAACCGAGGAAAAAGAATCAAGCGCATTCGAAAAACTTTTGATCGAAGAGCGATACGATTTTCATTTTAATGAATAAGATTATGTTTATGATGAAAATATTTCAGGATGAAACCAACTTTACAATATGAAGTATTTAAACTGTATCAATTATAGATTTTTGCGTTTTTTACTGTCGGCATTGCACTGTTTGATGTTAATTCAGTTGGGCGCTCAAGCGGTTAAAAGTCAAGAGACGGAAAAACAAATAGCCGGCTATAAATACAAGCAGGTTATCTTGAATACCGAAATTCCGGCTGACGGCTTACCGATCATCATCGGATTACATTGGAGTTCTTCGAATCCGGATGAATTTGAAAAATATCTGACCGGTTTTACGCGTCCGGTCAGACTTATTTTGGTTCAGGCGCCATATCCGTATAAAACCGGCTTTTCCTTTTTTCGCAGGGAACCCGAAGACTATTATAAATTGCCGGTTGATGAGAAAATGGCGGTGCTTTTACAGGAAGGTGAAAAATTAAGCAAATTTGTCGAGGAAATAACGGAGCTCTATAAACCGAAGATAAAACCAGCAATAATCGGCGCATCGCAAGGCGGCGATCTCAGTTATGTGATTGCCGTTCGCTACAATCAACTGATCAGTCTTTCGTGCCCGTTGCTCGCAACAATGGATGAAAGAATTATTAAAACTCTGCAATTAAAAAATTCTGCGCCGATTTATGTTTTTCACGGCACTGCCGATCCGATAGTCAAAATAGCGTCGGCAAAACAACATATCAAGTCTTTGAAGAAAAACGGCTTTAAAGTAAAATTAGCGACTTATGAAAATGTCGGACATGATATACCCGACGCAATGAAAACGGATTATATAAAACAAATCAGCCGCACTTTGTTTTCGGCTGAGAAATAGATCTTGCCGGCAAATTAATATCAATTAAATTCGCGGGGAAATCTTAAATTCATATGGAAAAAGTCAATCTAACCGAAAAATTCGCGTTGATAAACGAACATTGGCGCCCGAAAGTCGTCGGCGAACTCAACGGTCAGGAAGTCAAGCTCGTTAAGTTTCAGGGCGCGTTTCCGTGGCATCATCACGAAGCGGAAGACGAAATGTTTCTTGCCGTCAAGGGCAGTTTCCGGATCGAATTTCGCGATCGAACGGTCGAATTGGCGGAAGGCGAATTCCTGGTCGTTCCGCGCGGCGTCGAACATCGCCCCGTCGCCGACCGGGAAGTCGAGGTTTTGCTTTTCGAGCCGAAAGGTGTTTTGAACACGGGAAATATCGAGGACGAAAAATACACCGCGCCGGTCGGTGATCAGATCTAATAAACCTACGTAATTGTTTTATTTGCGAAATTTGTGAGCATTGTCACATAAAATTATCCGAAATGCTCGGATAATTTGCGTATGAATTCAGACCTTTATATCGCACAGCACGCCAATCTCCGACCGATTCACGAAATCGCCGAACAGCTCGAACTGACGCCCGACGATTTCGATATTTACGGCAGCCCATTTATCGCCAAACTGCGGCTCGATGTTTTGGATCGGGTCAAAACGCGCCCGACCGCGAAATATATCGACATTTCGGCGATCACGCCGACGCCGCTCGGCGAGGGGAAATCGACGACCTTGATCGGTCTCGGCGAAGCGATGAAACATCTCGGCAAACGCGCCGTCGTTTCGCTGCGCCAGCCTTCGCAAGGACCGACCTTCGGCATCAAAGGCGGCGCGGCGGGCGGCGGTTACGCGCAAGTCGTGCCGATGGAACCTTTTAATCTGAATCTGACGGGCGAGATTCACGCCGTCACCGCCGCGAATCATCCGCTCGCGGCGATGATCGACAACAAATTGATGCGCGGCAATCCGCTCAATATCGACCCGTTCAGCCTGACCTGGAAACGAGTTGTCGACACGAACGACCGCGCTTTGCGCCATATTATCATCGGACTCGGCGGGAAGCTCGAAGGCGGCAATCCGCGTGAGACGGGTTTTGACATCACGGTCGCTTCGGAAGTGATGGCGATTTTGGCTTTAACAAATTCACTTCGCGATATGCGGACGCGTTTCGGACGGATCGTCGTCGGGCTGACGAATGATAAAAAGCCCGTCACGGCGGACGAGATCGGTGCGGCGGGGGCGATGACCGTTTTGATGCGCGACGCGCTTCGACCGACACTGATGCAGACTTTGGAAAATACGCCCGCCTTGGTGCACGCCGGACCTTTCGCCAATGTCGCGCACGGCAACAGCAGTATTTTGGCGGATCTGATCGGCGCGAAATCGAGCGATTATCTGCTGACCGAATCGGGTTTCGGCGCGGACATCGGCGCCGAAAAATTCTTTAATATCAAATGCCGTTACAGCGGTTTGAAGCCCGACGCCTGCGTGATCGTCGCGACGATTCGCGCGCTCAAATCGCACAGCGGAAAATACAAGATCGTCGCCGGCAAACCCTTGCCGCCCGCGATGCTCGAAAATTCGGTATCGGATGTCGAAGCCGGTGCGGCAAATCTTCGCAAACAGATCGAAAACGTCAAAATCCACGGCGTCACGCCGGTCGTCGCGATCAATGCTTTTGAAACCGATCATCCGGAAGAGATCGAAGCCGTCCGGCGGATCGCCGTCGAATCGGGCGCACTCGGCGCGGCGGTTTCGCGGCATTGGGCGGAAGGCGGAAAAGGCGCGCTCGAGCTTGCCGAAATGGTCATCGAAGCCGCCGATCAGCCGAGCGAATTCAAATTTTTATACGAACTCGACCAATCAATAAAAAATAAGATCGAAACAATCGCCACAAAGATCTACGGCGCGAAAGATGTCAGTTATACTTTGCAGGCTGATCATCAAATTCGCGATTACGAAGCCAACGGATTCGGCAATCTGCCGATCTGTATGGCGAAAACTCACTTGAGTTTAAGCCACGATCCGCTTTTAAAAGGCGCGCCGTCCGGTTTCACGCTGCCGATCCGCGAAGTTCGCGCGTCGGTCGGCGCCGGTTTTATCTATCCGATCTGCGGCGATATGCGGACGATGCCCGCACTGCCCGAACATCCGGCGGCGGAAAATGTCGATATTGACGAAAACGGAAACGTGGTTGGTTTGTTCTAAAATTTTTGACCGCGGATTACACGGATTTCACCGATTTAAATTAAATCTGCGGAATTTGTATAATCCGTTGTCAAAAATTAACCGCAAGCCGCGTTCTGGCGTAAAAAGAGCCGAAAGGTTAAAATTAAAATATGTCAGAATTAAACGATTTATATCAGGAAGTTATTTTAGATCATAATAAAAATCCGCGAAATTTCCGCGAGATCGAAGACGCGACGCGCTATGCGGACGGCAACAATCCGCTCTGCGGCGACGCGCTGCGGGTTTATGTCGAACTCGAAGACGACCGCGTCAAAGATGTCGCCTTTAAAGGTTCGGGCTGTGCGATCTCGAAAGCGTCGGCTTCGATGATGACGCAGGTCGTCAAAGGAAAATCCAAAGTGGAAGCCGAAGTTTTATTCGATGAATTTCACAAAATGGTGACGGGCGAGCTCGATACGGAAGAGGACGAAAATTCTCTGGGAAAACTCAAAATTTTCGCCGGTGTTTTGGAATTTCCGGCGCGCGTCAAATGCGCTTCGCTGTCGTGGCACACCTTGCACGCCGCGCTTTCGGGCGAAGAAGAAGTTTCGACCGAATAGGTTAAAGTTAAAAATTTTAGCCAAACGTTTTTTTTCAAAGCTCTTCCCGAAAAATCAACGCAGGAGACGATTTAAAAATATGCGGAAGTGTGTATTTTTCTTGAGTTTAGTTTTGGTTGTTTTGGGCGGAACAACGGTTCGGGTAAATTCGCAGCCCGACAAAAAAACTTCGCCGCGGCAGGCTTTTGAAAAGTCGAGCGCCGTCTTTTCGGGAAAAATAAACGCGCTCGCGCCGGGAAAACAAAGACTTCGCAATATCACCGCAAACTACGGCAGCGTTTTTGACGACGGCGAGCTGCAAACCGCCCGAGTGAAGATCGAAAAAATGTTTCGCCGTGCCGAATCTTACGGTCTGACCGAAGGCGAAACTCTTCTGATCTATCCGCCGCCGCAATGCCGGATCAATTTCCAAACCAACGAAAATTGGCTTTTTTACGCGCGATACGACGCGGAAACTTATTCCTGGGTCGTCAGCGATTGCTTTCGCACACAGCTTTTGACGGACGCGGCGGACGATCTGAAATTCTTCGAAAATCTTCCCGGCGCATTTCAAAGATCGAGAGTTTCCGGTCGCGTCGTGCAAATGATCGTTCCGCCGACAAAAACCGAAAAAGGCGTTTATAAACCTGTTGCCGGTGTCGAAATGGTTGCTAAAATTGAAAATTACAGCGTCAGTCCGCCGACCAAACATGAGTTTTTTGCGAAAACCGATGCGAACGGCGTTTACGAAATTTACGATCTGCCCGACGGAATTCCTTTGATCGGACTCAAAAATCAAGATTATTCAAAACCTGTAAGAGGCGAAGATTTCGGCGAACCTTATGATTACGCCCGCAAGGAAAAAACATCGCGCGGAATGAACATCTATTTTTCGCTCGGCTTTGCGATCGTGAAAGGAAAAGTTACGGACGCTGACTGAAAACCTCGCGGAGGCATCAAAGTTCAGATTATTGCGACAGAAAAAGATGCCGAATATCTTTACTATGAGCGAACTTCGACGGATTCCGGCGGAAATTACGCGATCAAGGTCGCGGCGGAGAAGCTTCGCGGCAAATACCTAGTCGCGGCGAACGACGAAATTTATCGCGAACCGAAACCGCCTTACGCGCCAGCTTATTTCCCATCGGCAAACGACCGCAAAAACGCGCGTCTGATCGAACCGAAAGATAACCAAACCCTCGAAAATATCGACATCAATCTCGGCGCACAGCTCAATGAACAAAGCGTTTCGGGAAAAGTCTTGTTCAACGATGGAAGCGAAGTTGCGGCGGGAAAAGTCATTTTTGACGGAAGAATGAATTCCGCAACAATTAACAATTCGGATTTTAGCAGAACATTTGTTTTTCCCGATAACACTGAAGTTTTAAATGGTGAATTTACCTTAAAAACGCTCGAAAATCGCTCGGGAAAACTGCAAGCCGAGCTGCTTTTTAAGCGCAAAGTGCTCGAAACGTGTCTGAAACGAAAACTCGATCTGCCGGAACGCGAAAATTACGTTCTGGTCGCCTCGAAACCCTTTTATCTCACGATCGGTAAACCGGCGAATGACATCGCGCTGAAATTTGCGATTCCGCCGTGCCGCGCGCTCAGCGAAGTCGAAAGCGATATATATTGGGCTAAAAAAGCGCCATATTTAGGCAATTACAGTTATACGCGATACGGCAAAAAAGTTGCGTTGCCAAGCTTTGCAACCGACGAGGAAAGACTGGCATTTCTTCGGCAAAACGAATACAAAGATGAAATCTTGCCCGCCGATTACGATTCATACACGCCGGAAAGCTTTCTGAAAGAATCGCACATCGCGATTGTCGGAACGATTGAAAAATCTTTATTTGAAGCGAGCGATGCGGAAAGAAAAGGCTATCAGCTGGCGCCTTATTTCTTTGATAAATCACTGTTCGTGAAAGTTGAGAAAATATTCAAAGGCGGCGAGATTTACGGTATCGAAACGGGTGATACGATTCTCGTCGGCGATGTTGCTTATCTTAATGAAAAGCTCGAACGCGGCAAAAAATATCTGTTCTTTCTGCGCCGTTGGGACGATTTTGACAGTCTTTGGCGGATTCCCAATTCAAACTGTGTTAAGCCGTTTGAAAAAGCGCAAAATTATATCAGAGCTTATGAATCGCCCGTTAAAACAGGGCGGCGGCGAATTTCGGGCTACGTCAAATTCGATAGGTTCTTTGAGCGGCGAATTCGATCTTCGGCGATGCAAGTTTCGCGCACCGAACCGCTCGGCAATACGAATGTGATCTTAATGCCGAAAGATCCGACACCGGAAAATCTGAAAAATTTTCCGCCGTCGAGATATCTTAAAACAGTGACCGATGCGAACGGTTTTTATGAATTCGACGATCTGCCGCCCGGAAATTACTGGATTCTTCCGTCAACCCGGCAATACCGTTTCACCGGCGGTTCGCAGGTTTTCGGGAA
>CADEFG010000091.1:10367-11332 GCA_902826505.1 uncultured Acidobacteriota bacterium | reverse complement strand
CGTCGCCGTTTTTATGAAACGGCGGCGAAAATTCGTCCCAGTATTTGCGGAGCGCTTCGTCGCGCGAATATTCCATCGCCCAGAAGGGCAGTCGCGCCGATTTGTTGATGTAGAGCATCTCGCCGCCGTATTCCGCGACGCGCGAGTCGAGCATTTCGCGCGAACCCGCCGCGCGTCCGCCGAACCGGTCGTATTGATCCCGAATGGCTTTCATTTGCGCCATGTGATCTTCGGAAATGTTTTCGTTTCCCGATTCGTAAAAAATTACCGACGGATTGTTGCGGTTATAAATTACGGCATCGCGCATCACTTCCGTGCGCTGCTGCCAACGTCTGCCGTCAACATCTTTTTCCGCATCGCCGGCGGGCATCGCCTCGATCAAACCGACGCGATCGCACGATTCGACATCTTGTTTCCATGGCGTTGTATGCATCCAGCGCACCAGATTGGCGTTTGATTCGACCATCAAACGATTCGAAAAATCCGACATCCAAGCCGGAACCGCATTGCCGAGCGCGACCCATTCGTTCGTCGTCCGCTGCGCGTAGCCTTTTAATTGAAGCGTTCGATCGTTTAATTTGAAAAGCCCGTTCGCAAATTCGGTTTTGCGAAATCCGGTGCGCGTTTGAACGGTATCCACCTCTTTGCCGTCAATCTTCAAAATCGTATAAACGTTGTAAAGATAACCGTAACCCCAACTCCAAAAGTTCAGATTTTTGACCGCTGCCGATGCCGAAATTATTCGCGTTTCGTTCGGCGCGAGCGTCTGTTTTCCGCCGCCGATTTTCTTAACGGTTTTGCCGTTGAGATCTTCGATGACGACTTCGAAATCAAAAGTTTTGGCGATTTTGTATTCGTTCTTGATTTCGGATTCGGCGGTGATTTTCGCGCGTTTGTTTTTGATGTCGAAATCCTGCGCGTAAACGTAAACGCCGGTCGTCTTCAGATTCGTGTATAGCGGCAGC
>CADEFG010000091.1:0-10357 GCA_902826505.1 uncultured Acidobacteriota bacterium | reverse complement strand
TTTTTATCGTTCCATTGAAACGCCGAACCGCTCGCTTTTTCTTTGTAATCCCACGAATTATCGGTTCGGACGGCTAAGACATTTTCGCCCGCCGCAACAAGCTCCGAAATATCGAAACCGAATGCGTTGATGCCGTTTTCATGCCGACCGATAAATTTTCCGTTCAGATAAAATTCGCCCGCAAAACGAATTCCTTCAAATTCGAGAAAGATTTTTTGGTCTTTCGCGTTTTCCGGCAGGCGAAAATGTTTGCGATACCAGGCGATTCCGACAGATAAGTCTTTGATATCTTTGCGAAAAGCGTCGTCTTCGTTCCAGGCGTGCGGCGTGGTCACATTTTTCCAGCCGGCATCATCGAAATCAGCTTTTTCGGTGCCGTTCGGATCGCCGACAAAAACCTTCCAATCGGAATTAAAGTTGAATTTCGCGCGCCCGTCTGGCACCGGAAAGTCAGCGGCGAAAACGCTCATTGCCGAGCATAAAATGACTAAAATGAATTTGAACTTAAACATAAAAATCAATTTCCCAAAGGTTTGACTTCAGTTAACAAAGGGCTTGCCGGAACCGCAAAGAGTTCAAACGAATCCGGTTTTTTCGGGTCGAATATTGGTAAATCTTTGATCAAATATTTCGCGAGCGGCAAATTTTGCGCTTTGATCGAACCGACGATCATTTTCGCCAATTCATACGCGCCGTAATTGCTGTGGTGCGTGCCGTCGCCTTCCTTAAACGCGACGCCCGATTTTTCCTTGCCGAGCGCTTCGTAAAAATCTTGGCTCAACGCCGTCAGATCAACGAGCGCGACTTTTTCTTCCGTCGCGACTTGCCGGACGGCTTCCGGGTAATCGCCGTGCGAATTCGAAATCTTGCCGCCGGCATCAAAAGTGCGGCGATGCATCGGCGTCACGAGAATCGGAATTCCGCCTTTTTGCCTGGTTTCCTCGACGAATTTTTTAAGGCTCGCTTTATAAGTCGTGAACGCACCGACGCCGTCGCCTTTTTCCTTTTCGTCGTTGTGCGCGTATTGGATCAGCAAAAAATCGCCCGCTTTCATCTGGCTTAAAACTTTGTCGAGTCGCTTGGCGCCGAACGAGCTGCGCAGCGATTCGCCCGATTCGGCGTGATTGGCAACCGCCACGACGGGCTGAAAAAATGCGGTCAGCATTTGTCCCCAACTCGCATAAGGCTCGCGCGGTTGGTCGCAAACGGTCGAATCGCCGAGCAGAAAAATCGTGCGGACGTTTTCGATCCTTTCGATTTTAAGAGCGTTGACGGTCGGGCGTTTGCCGTTAAATTCGAGCGTCAATTTATCGTCCCAAGCAACGCTTTCCAACGTTTTTTCGCGGTCTTTGAGTTTGACCGCGCCGCCCGGAAAGTTTGGATTTCGGACGTTGACGATAAAAATCGCGTCGCGAAATTTGCCTTTCGCGGTTTCGACATTTTCGAGCATCAAACGGCGCAGTTCGGCTTTGACCGTGTTGGCGCTTCGCTCGTTTTTATCGCCGAACGTGACGGTTATCTTGTAATTTCCTTCCGCGACTTTAACGCTGAAATAAAACGGCTTATCGGAAGTGCAAAAATCCGAGCGCAAAGCGTTTTGGTCATTGCGGTCGAGACAATTTACGTTTTGGTTCGGCTCAAACCCGAATCCTTTTTCCGTGTTGTAAACGTCCGCTGCCGAAACCTGCGTAAAGCCTTTTTCGAGTTTTCCGGTGCCGAAATCGAATTTCAAAACAGTTTGTGCCCTTGCCGCTAAAAACCCGGCACAGAGTATCAAAACCAACGTCAATGATTTTTGAACTTTTACGATTAAATTCATAAACAAAGTAAATTAAATTCTTTGCGTCTTGGCGGCTTGGCGGGAGAAAAAATGAATATTTCCCGCCCAGCCGCGAAGATCGCAAAGAATTCCGGTTTATATTTTTACCGGCTTGAAAATGTAATTTGCGCTCCTTTCAAACCGTCGGAAACGGCTTTGAGCGTGATCTTTCCGCGTTTGCCTTTGACCGAACGGACGATCACCAAAGCCATTCCGTTGTAGGCTTTGCGCTCTTTCGACTGAAACGATTCGAGATCGGTCGCGTCGCCGTTGTCGGTCGCGACGATCTCGCCCGCGCCGGAAATCTCGAATTTGACACGGTTTTTCGAGCGCGGAACCATCAGACCGTTTTTGTCGGTGATCTTGACCGTGATAAAAGAAAGATCCGCGCCGTCAGCCGCGATCGCCGCACGGTCGGCTTGCATCGCGATTTGCGCCGCTTCGCCGGTTGTTTTAACCGAATCCTCAGCCCAAATTTTGCCGTTTTTATAAGCGACGACTTTTAATTCGCCGGGCGCGTAGACGACCTCGTCCCACCGCAAGCGATATTGAAACTCGCCTTTTTTCTTTTTGCCGAGCGATTTTCCGTTGAGGAAAAGCTCGGCTTCATCGCCCGAAGTGTAAACGTGAACCGGCGTCACCAGCCCGATGCGTTCCGCCCAATTCCAATGCGGCAAAATATGCGCCATCGGCAGTTCGGGTCGCCAACGCGCCTGATAAATATAAAACCGGTCTTTCGGAAAACCGCACAGATCGATGATCCCGAAATACGAACTGCGCGAAACAAGCTGGATCTCGCCGTTTTGTTTGAGTTCGTCCGCCATTTTTTGCCGTAAAACCGGGTCGCTGACTTCGGGCATCGTCTTGAGTTTTCCGTCATACGGCGTCGGTTCGCCGAGATAATCAAAACCCGTCCAGACGAATTCGCCCGCCGAAAACGTGTTTTTGTCCTGCCCTTCGAATTCCGTGTCGGGCGTCGTTGCCCACGGCGGCGCGTAAAGATCGTAGGAACTCATCTGAAAATCGAACATTCCCTTGCTTTTATCGTCCGAGACGGGAAAGAAATATTCGCCGCGCGAGCTGATGGTCGAAGCCGTTTCGCTCGCAAAAAAGGGAATCGACGGATTGCTTTGACGAAATTTGGCGTATTCCTGCGGCTTGTAATTGTAGCCGAAAACATCGAGCGTTTTTTGAAAACCGTTGTAGCCCGATCGCGTGTCGTTCGCTCCGGCGCTGCTCGGGCGCGTCGGGTCTTCTTCGTGCGCGATTTGGCGGAGCGCTTCTGAAATTTTGTGACCGGCGGGCGTGCCTTGTTCCCAAATTTCATTGCCGGTTGACCATAAAATCACCGACGGATGATTGCGGTCGCGCCGCAGCTGCGCGCGCCAATCCTTTTCGTGCCAATCTTTAAAGACGCGGTTGTAGCCGTTTTTGCGTTTCGCCTGCGCCCATTCGTCAAACGCTTCGTCCATGATCAGAAAACCCATTTTGTCCGCAAGTTCGAGAAGCTCGGGCGCGGGCGGATTATGACTGGTTCTGATCGCGTTGACGCCCATTTCTTTTAATATTTCGAGCTGACGTTCGAGTGCGCGTGTGTTCATCGCCGAACCCAATGCGCCGAGATCGTGATGATTGCAGACGCCTTTCAGATAAACGCGCTCGCCGTTTAAGAAGAAACCTTTTTCAGCATCGAATTTTATCGAGCGAATGCCGAATTTAGTTTCGTAAGAATCAATCGTTTTGCCGTTTTGCTGAACTTCTGTGATAGCAATATAAAGTTTCGGCGAATCAGGATTCCACAATGTCGGTTTTGAAATCCTGATTGTTGATTCAGTTGTTGATTTGGATTTCGCCGACAAATCTAAATCCACTTGCGCCGTATAAGCAACAGGGTTTTTAGAAATAATGCCGCCGTTGCGAAAAAGGTTAAAAGAAAGCGGATAAATCCTTGTTTTAATTTGGATTTTTCCACCTTCCAAAGATTCATTTGCAACGTTAACTTTTACATTTACCGTTGCCGATTCAGCCGAAACTTCGGGAGTTGTAATATAAGTTCCCCAATGAGCAACGTGAATTTTCGCGGTTTTAACGAGCCAGACATTGCGGTAAATTCCAGCGCCCGGATACCAGCGCGAAGATTCGAGCGGATTATCTAAGCGGACGGACAAAACATTTTCCTTGCCGAATTCGAGATAAGGCGTCAGATCGAGCCGGAACGACGAATAACCGTAAGTCCAGCCGCCGACGAATTTACCGTTGAGCCAGACGGTCGGATAAGCCATCGCGCCGTCGAAATCGAGATAAAATTGTTTGTCTTTTTCGCTGTTTGAAACCGTAAAATGTTTGCGATACCAACCGATTCCGGCGAATTGGCGTTTGCCGGTTTCGCCCGCCAATTCGCGCACAAAATCGCCTTCGATCGCCCAATCGTGCGGCAGATTTAATTTGCGCCACGCCGAATCGTCAAAATCGGCTTTCGTGTAAGCCACGTTTTCGCCAGGATTTCCGTCAGGGCGAACGCTTTTGACGGCATTCGATGTCAACACGAATTCGTTGCCCGAAGCGCGCACCCAATCTTTGATTTTTTCGTAATCCAAAACGCCTTCCGCGCCCTGCGGATCGCCTTTTTGAAAACGCCAATTTTCGTTAAAAGATGTGCGTTCGCGCACCGTTTGTGCAAATGCGACCGATCCGAGCGCGATCAAAAGAAGCGTCGCGGCAAAAATAACAAATGTTTTTCGGAGATTTTTCATAAATTTTATCTGACCAAAGTTTCCTTCGGCGCAAAATAACTCGTCGGCAGTTCGCCTTCGCTCAAAACGATCTTGTCGAGAACAACGCCGGTATCAACCGCCGAAATTTTCAAAATATGCGTGCCTTTTTCGAGTTTGATCGTTGTCTTTGCAACGGTCGTCTGGTTCAAAATATTGTTTGCCCATTTCGCCGAAGAAACCTCTGTTTCTTTATCAACCGCAACGATTTGCGGTGCGCCGCCGTCAATCGAAAAAGCAAATCGCAAACCGTTGTTCGGAACTAAAGGCTGCGTCGGAATCAGGAAAAAAGTCGCGTAGAACTCAAACGACTTTGAAACGTAAAAACGATATTCCAACTGCGGAGCATCATTTAAAAAAGTCTTCGCAATCTGCGGGAAAACCGAAACCGAATCACCGGTTTTGCCCAAACCCGCGATCGTTTGCCAGCCGAAACCGTTTTTATCCGTTTTGCCGGTAAAATTTTCGGCTTCGATCGAAACGACGCCGAACCAATGCGCGAAACCTTTAAGTTTTTTCGGGTATTTATCGGGTGTGAGCCATAGATAACTTGTGTTTTTGGTAGCGTCGGTTTTGTTCGGATCGGTTTGGTAATCTTTTTCCGAAAGTTTCGGCACCGCGGCGCGCATGCTCGTCCATTGCCCTTCGTTCATTTCGGGCGACATTATAAAACGCCATTTTCCGCCATTTAATTGTTCGTTGAAATATGCGGTTTCGCGTTCGATCTCGGCATTTGCCGCGATTGATTTTCGCGCACAAACGATCGCGTCCGCATTGTTTCTCGCTTTCAGTACATCGGCACATTCAGCCATAAAAAATCGCTCGTTTGCGAGCTGCGCGGCGCGCACCGGATATAAAACGAGCTCGTAAAACGCGTCTTTTTTGAGCGGCGCAATTTGCGCGTAAACCGCTTCGGCGCGTCGTCGCAAATTCGCGTAATTTTCAAGCCTCAAGCCAATTTCCTCAGCCGTCAGATCGCTTTGGCGCGGCGTCTCCTTCGGAATAAACCATTGCAGATGTTCGGGTTTGCGCTGGAATCCGAGCCGGTAATATTTGTCCATCAAATAAGCGATTTCCGCCGAGTCTTTATCGCCGAATTCGCGTTTTGCCCAGGTTTTTAAGAATTGATTTTGATTCGAAATATTCCATTTTTTCGCATCGTAAGCCATCTGCATAAAAAACTCGATGCCGATCTCGGCAGGCTTGATGTCGCCGACGTTGAGCATCCAAAACTCGCGCATGCCGTTCGCGTAAGCCTTCGACATTTCCTCGAAAACGAGCGCGGGCGGTGTCGAATTGAGCCACAGATACGACATCGGGCGACCAAGGTAAGAAATGTGATAATAAACGCCGAAACCGCCCGCGCGTTTTTGTTCTTCAGCATTCGGAAAATAGCGTATGTAGCCGAAATTATCGTCGGGAAAAACGATCGTGACATCGTCGGGAACTTTCAAACCGGCACGGTAATCCGCCAAAACTTCCTTGTAAGGACAAAATATCTGCGGAACATTTTCGACAGTTTTATCGACATATTTCGCGAGCAGATTTCTCTGCGTCGCGATGATCTTTTCTAGAACGGGAATTCGTTCGGCTTGGCTGCGCGTGCCCTGAATCGGACTGTCATGAATTCCGCGCATGCCGAGCGTGTAAATATTCTCGAATTTGCCGTTCGCTTTAAGTCTTTCTTCCCAATAACGCGTCACGCCCGCTTCGTTCGTGACAAAATTATATTTTTCCTTGTCGGCTTTCCATTCGCCGACGTTGTTGCGAAGCATCGGTTCGGCGTGCGAGCTGCCCATGACGATCGCGTAATCGTCGGCAGTTTGCGCGTTTCCGGCAATTTCGTTGAAAGGTTTGGTCACTTCGTGCATCGCCGACCAGCAAGTGTTTGCCTTGAGTCGCAAAAGAAGTTCAAAGATTTTCGCGTAGGTTCGCGGTCCGATATTGCCTGTTTCGGGTTCGAAATTCTTTGCCGCCCAGGGCTGTAAGCCCCAATCTTCATCGTTCAAAAAAATGCCGCGATATTTGACCGAAGGCTCGTCTGAAACTAATTTGCCTTTTGATATAAAGAGATTTTCGCGTTTTTCGGGCGCGACATCTGCCCACCAGACCCACGGCGAAACGCCGATCTTTTGCGACATTTCATAAACACCGAAAGCCGCGCCGCGCCGGTCGCTGCCGGCAATGATCAAAGCGTTTTCAACATTCGGAAACGGATTTTTGATCGTCGCAATGATGAAACTTTCCCACTTGTTTTGAATCAATGAAACGTCTAATTTTTTATCTTTGATCAAACTTTCGATCAGCGCATTTTTGTTCAAAGTGCCGATAATCACAACGTTTTTCGTCAGCTTTTCAATGGCGTCTTTTATTTTCGGCTTGGTGTTCGCGACGCGCTCGACATCGCTCGCAAAACCATTCGCGGCAATTTTGACAACTTTGAAATCTTCGTTTGAGACGTAAATATCCGCGGTTTGATTGTTGGAAACAAGCGGGAAATCGCCTTTTGATAGTTTGTTTTTAACTGAAATTTCTTGACCGAAAATTGAAGAGACGAAAATCAAAAACGAAGCGATCCCAAGAAGCCAAAATTCTCCTTTTCTCCTTTTCTCCTTTTCTCCTCTTCTTTGTTTCATCAAGGTTTTTTCGGCGTCGGTTTCGGTTTTTTATCGTCCGTTTCGCCTTCGTCAATGTCGGTCGTCGCCGATTTGACGCGTTTGTATTCCAAATCTTCGTCGTCATCGGGAAGTTTCGTGCCTTCGTAAATTACTGCCAGATCGGCAATTGCGGTCATTTTATCCGCTCCGAAGCCGGACAGCGAAACGAATTTTATAAACTTTGCCGAGATGGTTTTGCCGAAAAGAATTTTCTGCGGGTCAAACGTCGAAACAAGCGCGCCGCGTTTCAGATCAGTCCAATTTAGACCATCGTCGCTCGTTTGGATCGAATATTCGCGGACATCGCCTTCGTGTTCGCGATGGTTTTGGCGCGGCATCAAGAACAAACCCGAAAACGAAACGGCGTTTGGAAAACTGATCGTCAACTCTTGATTTTCTCGATCTTTTTTCGCGTCGCCCGCGATCCAGAAAGTGTTCGGGTCGCCGTCGATCGCATTGGCGGCGTCATTTCCGCTCGTCAAAACCTTCGCGCCGAGTTTTTTCATCACGCGCGTGTCAAACAAAACGGTGCGGAAATTTTCGGGCGCGAGCGGAACTTGCGGATTGAATTTCGCGCTCGACATATAATCCAAAATTGATTTTCTTAGCTGCCGGGCGACAATTCTTTCGTCCAGATTATTTTCCAGATCGGCTGATGAAACCAATAATTTTCCGCGCCCGACTTTTGCCTCGAAGATCATTCCGAGCTTGTAATTGCGATTCCAATCGTCGATCGGCTGAACGATCGGCGACAAGGTTTTCGGCAACCGGTCGAGATTGATAACCCGCGCATTTTTAACGATTTCCGTCCATTGCCAATCCGAAAAAGAATCGGTCGGAAATTGTGCTAACGCGGCGTGTTTTTTGTCGATCCAAAGTCCGAGCATTCTGCCCCACGCCGGATTCATATAACGCGTCCAAAAAACCGGAATCGTATCGAGCGGCGGCGAAGTCCAATCAAGATCGGCTTTGCGCGGCATATATAAAACCTTTGCGCCCGTGTTTAATTTCGCTTCGGCTTCGTCCCAGGAATGCGTGATGAAAACGTCTTGCGGTTCTGGCTTTCTGTCTTTCGAAGGATAAACCCAAAAGTTCCAATCGTTTTCAAACGGCGTATTTTTTAAACCGACAACCAATTTATACTCGTTCGGCGCAGGTAATTTTGATAGATCAACCGAAATTTTGCCGAGCGGAATGTTTTTGCCGATTGGGATTGTTCTGTCAGAACCGGCTGTGGTAGCGGGCGGTTTAACTTTGCTATTTGAAACTTTTTGCGTTTGGCGGATTAAACCATCCGCTACCGCAGATGGTTCTGACAAATTGCCGTTTGCCACAGAGTTTCCATTTCTGTCAACAATTTTCCAATAAGCGACGGCATTCTGAATCGGTTTTTCGCCGAAATGCGCGATTTCGGTGGCGACTTCAAACTTTTCGTCCGCCTGAAAGGCACGTTTGTAAAGTCTGGCGAGCGGAACGGTTTCGTTGTTGAAACGCTTGAATTCGGCGGCGGTCGCGTAATTTTTTTCTTCCCAAAAGGCGTCCAAAATTCCGACCAGCGCCGTGCCTTGTCCAAGATAATCGTGCAAGTCTAAAAGCTGAAAACCATACATTTTCGGCGTTCTGAGGTTTGCTTCGATCTCTTCTTTGTAACAGGCAAGTTGGAATTTGCCCGAAGCGAAGGCGAAATCTTTGTTTCGATCAAGCAGTCCTTTTTTCTGTGCCGACGCGCGGAAAATCTCGTAATTTCCGGCGCGCAGATAGCCCGTAAATTTTTTGATCACGGAAAAATCGGGATACGCAACCCACTGCCCGAGCTCGTGCGAGGCGACCGGAATGTCGATTCCTTCCAAAGATTTGCCATAATCTTTACCGAACCACGCCGAATTTCCGCGCAGCATTTTTTGACCGATTCGCTGCATCACGAGAAAATCCGTGCCTTTATCGAGTTCGAGAACTTCGCGTTCGGTGTGTCCCGTGCCGTTGTCGTAAAGACGGCGCGGATCGGCTTGGCGGTAAAACGCGATCCATTTGTCGAACGATTCTTTCCAGCGACCTTTCGGCTCGTTGCTCGGACTCAAAAACAGATAGGAAGGATGGTTGCCGTAAGCCTTTTTCATCCGCTCGGTTTCTTCATAAAGCATTTTCTCCATTGGAGTTCCGGGCGACACGACATTCCACATTCCGGGTTCGGGTTGGAGATAAATGCCGAGCTCGTCGGCAGCTTGAAACGCGGCTTCGGGCGGGCAGAACGAATGAAAACGAATGTGGTTAATCCCCCAATCTTTGTTGATTTGAAAGATTTTGCGCCAGTAAGCGACATCGGTCGGCGGATAACCCGTCAGCGGAAAATCGCCGCCGTGATGCGTTCCGCGCAGATAGATCGTCCGACCGTTTAACTTGAATTCACTTTTTTAGGCTTTGATCTCGGCGAAACCGAACTTGATCTCTCGAAAATCTTCGGCGTTTTCACTTTTCAGCGACATTCCGATTCTGTATAAAAAAGGATGAAACTCGTCCCATTCTTTCGCGTTTGGAAAATCCAACGAAATCTCAGCGTTTCCGCCTTTTTCGTTCCAAGAAACAGGGAATTTCTTGCCCTCAACCTGTATTTCTCCGACGCCGCTTAAATTTGTTGAGTTACCAATTTTGACTTTAATATTTGCAGTCCAATTGCCTCTACTAGGTTGCGGATTATCATCGCCGGTCATTGGAGTCTCTAAATCTCTAAGTTTTTGCGTTGTGATCTGAGCGTCTTCAATCCAAATATTACTGGTCGCACGAAGCTCCATTTTGCCGATAATTCCGTTCCAACTTTGCCCGAGCGAATCGGAAACGCTGTGTGCGTCGAGGCGATAATCCATCAGCATTCGATTATCGACGCGGATCGCTAATTTATGTTTTCCGACGCTCAAATTGCCGAGGTTGTATTCGTGTTCGGCGACCAGACTCAGATTCGAACCGATTTTTTTTCCGTCGATCCAAACCGTCGATTCCCAATGCGGGCGTTCGAGAAACAAAACAACGCGTTTTCCGTTCCAGCTCGCGGGAATCTCGATCTCGCGGTTATACCAAGCCGCGCCGAGATAATGTTTCGGCGGTTGTGAGAGAAA
>CADEFG010000090.1:7611-11357 GCA_902826505.1 uncultured Acidobacteriota bacterium | reverse complement strand
CGACCGAAAATCTCGCCAATGATCTGAGCGCCGAAGGCTATTCGGTTTTGCCGTATCACGCCGGTCTGGACAAAGCGACGCGCGATAAAAATCAGGAATTGTTTTTAAAGGACGAAGTCAAGATCATCGTCGCGACGATCGCGTTCGGGATGGGCATCGATAAATCCAACGTCCGGTTTGTCGTCCATCTTGATCTGCCGAAAAACGTTGAAAGTTATTATCAGGAAACCGGACGCGCCGGGCGCGACGGACTCGAAAGCCACGCGCTTTTGTTCTTTTCATGGGCGGATGTCATTAAATTAAAAGGCTTTGCCGAAGTCGACGGCAACAAGGAGCAAACCGATATTATGCTCCGAAAGCTCAATCAAATGGGCGAATTCGGCGATCTGAAAAGCTGTCGGCGTAAATTCCTGCTCAATTATTTCTCGGAAGATTTGCCGGAAAACTGCGGAAATTGCGACAACTGCAACAAGGTTTTCGACCGTTTCGACGGCACGATCATCGCGCAAAAGGCTTTGAGCGCAGTTTGGCGCACCGAACAGCGTTTCGGAATGGCGTATCTGATCGATTTTCTGCGCGGTTCGAAATCGAAAACGATCCGGCTCGAACATCTTAACCTGAAAACTTACGGCGTCGGCGCGGATATTTCCAAAAACGAATGGTACGAATATTTTCGCGATCTGATCGCGCAGGGATTTTTGAAACAAACCGAAGGACAATATCCGACGATCGTTCTGACCGAGAAAAGCGAGGACGTTTTACGCGGAAAGACAAAGGTCGAACTGATCAAAGTCACGGTTAAAGAAGAAAAGAAAACCTCGCTCGTTTCGGACATTTCTTATCCGTATCTGAAAGATCTGTTCGAAGATTTGAAGAAGGTTCGCTCCGCGTTTGCGCGCGCCGAAAATGTTCCGCCGTATGTGATATTTTCGGACGCGACGCTCGTCGAAATGGCGACCTATCTGCCGCATACGAGCGCGGAAATGCGGAAGATTTCGGGCGTCGGCGAATTGAAACTTGAAAAATACGGCGCGGATTTTATTTCGGAGATCAGAAAATATTGCCTGCAAAACGCGCTCGAATCGCGCATCGATCTGAAATCGCCGAAACGCGAGCCGAAAAAACGCACCAAACGCGGCGCCGACGGGAAAGACACTTACACATATTCGCTCGAAATGTTTCAATCCGGACTTTCGATCGCGGAAATCGCCCGCCGGCGCGAAATGACGCGCAGCACCGTCGAAATTCATCTCGTTCGTTTTATACCGACCGGCGAAATCCGGCTGACCGATCTCGTTGCGGAATCCAAGATCGAAATCATCAAAGAAGCCGTGACAAAATTCAAAGACATCGGTGCCTTATCACCGATCAAAGAATTTCTGGGCGAAAATTACAGCTACGGCGAAATCCGCGCGGTCATGGCAACGATGTAAAAATTGATTAAATTTTCCGAACAGATCGTCAACTCCATTTTGAATCCTTCAACCGCCAAGTTTTATTGAGCATCACCTTGGCGGACAATTAGTGAATCGTCAATCGTCAATCGAAAATCAACAATAGGTTTAGTTGATAAGACCGGCGCGAATATTGTTAACGATTGCCGATTGCCGATTGCCGATTTCCGCGTTTCTTCACCGTTTTTGGGCAAAGCCGATAAATAGCAAGAAAGTGCAAGTATTCCTGCGTTTGCACGATTAAACTTCTTCTTACAATAAAGGTGAATAACCACCAAAAAACCAGAATTCCAACGAATATCAGGGAGGATTGTATGCACAGCAAATTTATATTGTTTTTAATTTTTACTATAATAATTTTGACAAACAGCAGCGCCGCGCAGATGTCGGTTCAGGAATCTGTCAAATTGGCGGCGTTAAAAGACGGGAATCGGGAAACGGATCGTGCCGAGATCGAATCGAGAATCGGAAAACGGCTCGGCAATAAAAGAACGAGGGATTTGAAAAGTAATGATCTGGTTGAATTTGAAGCTATTTTTCGAGGCGACACGGCGTTGGTTTATTACGCCGCCAAAATCGAAGCCAAAAACGACGGCAGGGCAGGCACCGAAAAGTTTCGCGCCATAGAAGTTTTTAATAAGCGAAACGGTGAATGGATTTCGGAAACATCAGACGTAAAATTACAAAACTCCGGCTTGACGCTTGTTTCGGCGGAGGCGCAAAAAATGATTCTTGATGAACGCGAAAAGGTTTGGCGGGCTTGGTTTGCTTATGATAAAGCCGCGCTCGAAACAGCCATTCCCGAAGAAATAATCGTAATCAGTCCGGGGCAGAAAAATTTCAAACATCGCGCCGAAATTCTGGCAAGCTCCGAGCAATTCGTCAAAACCGGCGGAAAACTTGTCCGGCTGGAGTTTCCGAAAGACGAGATTCAGGTTTACGGTTCGACCATCATCCTATACACGGATTATTTGTATGAGGTCGAAGTAAACGGCAAAAAAGAACTGTCAACCGGGCGCGCCACCGATATGTTTGTCATTCGCGACAACGGTTTTGTCAATGTCGGCTGGCATCTCGATACGGGGAAATAAGGTTCGGAACGGCAATGAACATTTTTAGAAAATTATTGGTTGATGCTTCGGTCAGGGTCGAACGATTTTTTCACCGCGAGGACGAAGCGCATCACGACCCCGAAGAGGAAACCGCCGATGGCTATACCGTGAATTTTGTCGAACATGGATGCTATGAAATGTACGTCGGGAAAAAAAACTTCGTCGTGGATCGACAAAAAGTTTTTGTCACGCATCCGGCGATGATTTTTCGTTACAACCATTTTGAAACGGTTCCGACCGACGTTTCGCTCTCGCTCAGCTTTGCCGACGATTTTGCCGACGACGTATTCAGCACGACGGATTTTGACGTCAGAAATCTCCCGCCGGTCGTCCAGCGCACCAACCGGCTGGCTTATCTGGAATGGCAAATTTCACGGTTGATCGAAACAAATGACGACCTGATGGCGATTGAAACGGTCGCCGGCGAATTATTTGCGGCGGTCGGGTCTCAGACGAATCAAGCGCAACCTTACAAAACCAAACAACTCGGTTGGTATGCCGAACGCGTCGCGGCGACCTGCGAAATAATCGAAACCCGATTTGCCGAACCGCATTCGCTCGCTTCGTTATCGCGTTTCGTCGGCATGAGTTCGTTTCACTTTACACGGGTTTTTAAGGAATTAACGGGACTTCCGCCGCATCGGTTTCTTCTCAAGATCCGGCTTTCAAACGCCGCCCGCCAATTGCTTGAGGGCGTCAGCGTGACGGACGTTTGTTTTAATTGCGGGTTTACAAATTTGAGTCATTTCATTCGTTTATTTTGCCGCTCGTACGGCGTTTCGCCTTCCAGATTTCAGAAACAGAAACTAAAAAATCTTTCTATTCACGTCGGTTGAATCAAAGAAAAACTCGAAGATCGGAAAAAACGAAAGTTTTCGGAAATTTATTTTTATAGTTAAACAAAGTACGCCTGTTTTTTGCCGACTGACAAAAAACAGGCGTATGATTTTTTTCAACTACGGCGAGCCGTTAATCGAGATCAATTATTGTTCTTTTTTCGTTCTCAAGAAAACTTTGGTCGGCATTTCTTTGAATTTGTCCGCGATGTTCGCCGGATTGATTTCATAGTTTGAAATTTCCGTCACTTCATCGTCTTTGCCGCCGACGGTTTGCGTCCCCTGGACGGGCAGCGGCAATCCACAATCGCTGCGGACATCGGAGAATTATCCCTGTAAACCCG
>CADEFG010000090.1:0-7601 GCA_902826505.1 uncultured Acidobacteriota bacterium | reverse complement strand
AAAATCAGCCATTTCGGGTGCATCAAGTTTTCGCGTAAAAGTTTTTGTTTCGCCGGTTGTTTCAGGTTTCACCGCTTCTTTATCGAATTTGATGATAAACGGTTTGTGGCTTTGATAAGACATCATGCGCGGCAGGCTCGTTGATTTGTCGAGATAAAGTTTAACGGTCGAACCGCCGTCGTTTGCCGCGATAATATCGCAAGAAACGCCGTCAACACTGCCTTCGCCGAGATAAGTGTAACTAACTTCCAAACCTTCGGGGGCGGTCAGAAGCAGTGAAAGCGTCGTTCGGAAAAGCTCATTCGTGCGGAAATTTTCGCCGCCGCCGAGCGCTTCGGCTTTTCTGAGGATAACCGTTTTGCCGTCAACGTTGATCGACTTTCCGTCTTCGGTCGTAAAAGTTGCTTCACTGCCGTCGACTTTTTTGAGCGTGTAGGTTTGTTTGCCGTCGGTTTTGAGTTCATCCGGGCTGCCGTCCTTTTTCAGGACAATAACTTTTTTCACGCCGCCTTCGTTTTCGTCGCCTTCGGTTCGCCATTGAATATTGTCACCGTCGGCTTTTTTCGTGACGATCACGTCAATTTTCTTTTCAAACAACTGGTTGCCGCCCTCGCCGGAAGTCATTTTCATCGTCCGGTTCATTTTGTTTGGCAATTCGAAATTGAGTTCGAAATCAAGCTGTTCGTGGCGCGCGACACCTTCGGCATCAAATGTTTTCGTCGTTTTGCCGAGGATCGACATGCTTTTAACGCCCGCGACCGCCGAATCGCCGCCAATCGCCTGGCGCGCTTTGCGGATTATTTCCAAAGCCTTTTCGTCGGATTTAAAGGTCGCGCTCGCCTTTTCGATCAAACCGCCCAAACCGGTGAAAAACACCGCGATGCCTAAAACTGAAACTATAAATCTCTTCATCTTTTTTTTCTCCTGATTGATTTTATTTGGAATTATTCCTTGATTTGTTTGATCCAATCACGAATCTGCACGCCGGCTTTTTCGGCTGATGGCGGATCGTAATTCGACAAAACGATAATTGTGTAACCTGTTTGCCCGTTGACCAGCAACAAAGCATTGATCCCGTCCGAACCGCCGGCGATGCCTAAACCGCCGTCTTTTCGCGGGTTGCCGTCATCGTCGGGAATCGTTAGTTTTCCGCTTTTTAAAGCGACCGAATATTTTAATAAATCTTCGGCGTTCGAATATCCGCCGCCTGCCGCGCTGCCGCGAAAAGGACGAAAATCGATATTGTTGATCAATTCATTTTTGGGGTTGCGGCGCGTGTAGCCGTTTGCCGTGTTCGCCGGCATTTTATCGGTTTCGAATGAATCGGTGTTCGTCATTCCGGCAACCTTGAAAATGTTTTCGCGGACATAATCGTAATAACTTTTGCCCGAAACCTTTTCGATGATCGCGCCGAGCAGAATATAACCGCCGTTTGAATACTGATCTTTGGTGCCCGGTTCGAAAGCCAGCGGAAGATCGGCAAAAAGCGGAATAAAATCGCTGTTTTTCCGCAGATTATCCTTCGGCATCGCCGTAAACCTATCGCCGAAAAAATCGCCGACGCCTGATTTCATCGTGATCAAATGACGAATCGTGACCTTTTCAGCGGCTTCTTTGTTCGGATAATCGGGCAGAAATTTTCCGAGTTTGTCGTCGAACGAAATTTTGCCCTGCCGCACCAATTGACCGATCGCGACGCGCGTAAAGGTTTTGTTGATCGAGCCGAGATTGAATTTTGTTTCCAAATTGTTCGGCGTTTTCGTTTCTTTGTTTGCCAGACCGTAAGCTTTTAAAAAAATCGGTTTGTCGGCGGCGGCGATCAAAACGACGCCCGAAAATTTATCTTCACCGACCTGTTCGCTGAGAAATTTATCGACCGCCGAAATCAATTCGGTTTTATTCGTCGGGGCGCTTATTTTGGGTTTTTCAGCCGGATCGGGCGCGTCCGTTCGTTCGATCTGCCAGCCGCGCATTTTCAATGGAGAATCTTTTTCAAAGGCAAACGAATAAGCCGCCCAACCGCCGGTTTTTCCCTCGACGAGCAGTTCGATCTCAGCGTCGTTTGCCGAGACGATCTTTTTGATCTCAAAGGATTGAAAATCGCCGCGCAGCTGGCGGTGAAATTCCAGACGCGGCTCGACCGGTCTTTGTTTTAAGGCTTCAGCCGCGAGATTTTCGAGGAAAAAGGCTTTTAATTTTTGCTCGTCGCCCGAGTTGAACGCCGTGAAATATCCTAAAACGCGTTGCCCTTGCGGCGTTTTCGCAAGCGTCTCGACCGCCGTTTGCTGGGCGCAAACCGAAAGGGCGGTTGAAATTAAAATTAATGTTAACAAAATTGCTTTCATATTGATTTTTGAGCGAATAAAACTTTTTGACATTTTGGATTCTGACAGCAAATTTTGCCCGAATGGTTAAGACGAGGCAAAGAATTTGTTAAGGATGTAAAATGTTTGAATTTTGATTGAAAATGGATAATGGATAATTGATAATGCAAATCGGTGGGTATTTGAAATTTAATTTTCCATTATCCATTTTTAGTTTTTCATTATGAAACGTTCGTGGTTTCCAATTTTAATGGTCGTCGCGCTGCTCGCGCTGCTCGGCGTGTTGGCGGCTTTGCAGTATGTTTGGCTCGGGCAGATCAGCGATGCCGATAAAGACCGGATGACGCGGCGGGTGCAAACCGACACCGAAAGATTCGGCGAAGATTTTAACCGCGAAATCCAGGGCGCATATTTTAATTTTCAAACCGACCCCGAAATGTGGCAGAAAAAAGATTGGACTCAATTTAACGAGCGCTACGACTTTTGGCGCGGGAAAACCGTGTATCCGAACTTGATCCGGGATTTTTATTTTTTTGAAAACGCGGAAAACACGCCCATTTTGCAATACGATCCGGCAAAGCGCGAGTTTACCGAAACTGGCTGGACGGACGAAATAAAAAAACTCCAAACAAAAGCCCTCGCGGCGGAAGAAAAATTTCAGCCGGTCGATGAAGAACAATTCGCGCTCGTGATGCCGGTTCACGAAGCCGCCAAAACCTTCGACCGGATTTTGATCCGCAAGCCTGATCCGGCGCCCGGGCTGACCAAAAGCATTGAAACCATGCCGTTCACGCCGACCAGAGACGACCTGCCGAAAAAGACGGGTTTTCTGGTCATCAAACTCGATGAAACGGTGGTCAAAAATCAAATTTTACCCGATCTGGCGAGCAAACATTTTCCCGACGGCGATTTCAACTTGGCGATTGTCGGTAATCGCGACCAAACGATCTTTCAAACTGAGAACGTCACTGCAGCCGATGCGAGCGTCAAACTTTTCAATCTTTCGCCCGACAATCTGATCTTTTTTGCGAACAAAGATCTTTTGCCGAAGATCGGTGGCAGCAATTCGCAGGGCGTCATCATCAATCAAAAAGTGCAGAGCAGTTCGGTTTCGACGATCCGAACCGCGACGATCAAAACCGACGCGCCAAAAAAAGAAACCAGCCGATTCGAGTTTGAATTAAAAAACGAGGAAAAACCGCGGACGATTCTTCGGACGAATAGCTTGCCCGGCGACGGGAACTGGACTTTGAAGGTTCAGCATTCCGCCGGTTCGCTCGATAATTTTATCGCCAACACGCGCAACAAAAATCTGGGCGTGAGTTTTGGGATTCTCGGTTTGCTCGCGGTCAGCATCGTTCTGATCTTTGTATCGGCGCAGCGGGCAAAAGTTTTCGCGCAGCGCCAGATCGATTTTGTTTCGTCCGTTTCGCACGAATTCCGGACGCCGCTCGCGGTCATCTATTCGGCGGGCGAAAACCTCGCCGACGGCGTCGCGCGCGAAGAAGCGCAGATTTCGCGCTACGGCAATTTGATCAAGGGCGAAGGACGGAAACTTTCAAAGATGGTCGAGCAGATTCTCGATTTCGCGGGCGCGAATTCCGGTAAAAAGAAATATGATCTGCGCGCTCAAGATGTCCGGGAAATTATCGAAAACGCGCTGGGCGAATGTCAGTCCTTGATCGATGAAAAAGGTTTTGCGGTCGAGAAAGATCTGGCGGAAAACCTGCCTTTGGTGAAAGCCGACGCGAACGCACTGAGTCAGGCGATCCAGAACTTGATTTTTAACTCGCTCAAATATTCAACGCCTGCCGAAAAATGGCTGAAAATCTCGGCGAAAAACGGCGGCGGACGGGTGAAAATAGCGGTCGAAGATAAAGGCATCGGCATTGCGCCGAAGGATTTGAAACATATTTTCGAACCGTTTTTTCGCGCCAAGGCGGTCGTTGACGAACAGATCCACGGCAACGGCTTGGGTTTGAGTTTGGTCAGGGAAACCGTCGAAGCGCACGGCGGGAAAATTTCGGCGGAAAGCGAACTCGGCAAGGGCAGCCGGTTCATTGTTCATTTACCGGTCGACGGTTAAAGATTGCGGGATAAATGAAAAATGTTGAATGTTAAATGAAAGTTCTACTCATTGAAGATGAAGCCGGTTTGATTCTGACGCTGACCGACCGTTTGGAAGCCGAAGGTTTCGCCGTCAAATCCGCCGCCGACGGCGAAAGCGGGTTGCATATCGCCTTGTCGGAAAACTTCGACCTGATCATTCTCGATGTCATGCTGCCGAAAAAAAACGGCTACGATGTGTGCCGCGATCTTCGTCAGAAATCGGTCAACACGCCGATCTTGATGCTCACCGCGAAAGGCGAAACGATCGATAAAGTGCTCGGATTAAAGCTCGGCGCGGATGATTATCTGACCAAGCCGTTCGAGGTGATCGAGCTGCTGGCGCGGATCGAAGCGCTGCTTAGACGGTCGCCGAAAACACTGCCCAATTCAACCGACGCTTTCAGCTTCGGCGATGTTGCGATTGATTTTAAACGCGCCGAAGTGACAAAAAATGCGCAAACCGTCGAACTTTCGGCGATGGAATTTAAACTTTTGCATTATCTTATCGAAAATCGCGGCGCGGTTCATACGCGCAATCAATTGCTCGACGAGGTTTGGGGTTACGACGCGATGCCTTCGACGCGGACGGTTGACGTTCACATCGCGTGGCTGCGGCAAAAGCTCGAAGACAATCCGAAATATCCGCAATATATTCAGACCGTTCACGGATTCGGTTATAAATTCAATTTTTAAGGCGTGAGCGCGCTGGCAGAAAAACGCCCGCGCGCTCACGCCTTTTAATTTATTCCTTAGTCAAATTTTCCGAATCGGCGGTCATTACGACGCCGGTCACATCACCCGTGACGTTGATGTTTTGCGCCGGAAAATTATACATTTTGGAAATCGCGTCGAGCGTATACATTTGTCCCGACGGAATATTTCGCAGAATAAAATAACCGAAATTATTGGTTCGCGCGGTTTGCACGACGCCGCTCAGATTACTGATCGTCACCGTTACATTGCCGATTCCTTTGCCTGCCGGCGATAAGACCTGCCCGCTGACCGTGACGTTGGCGGCGCTGGCGATTTCGACCGAACCGATATCGACCGTCGTATTCGACGGACGCGCCACGCCGCGCTGATCCGTGGTGATCGCGACGGGCGGATTTGCTGCCGAGCAGGTCAGATCGACGACACAGTTTTGACCGGCATCGATCGCCGGTGAACCCGCGAGCGGCAGATGCGTATTTCCCAAGCCGCCGTTGTTGGCGAGCGCACCGAGCAGCGGATTAACATTCTGCAGATCCGAGGCGACCCATCCCGTGGAACCCAGATTGTTTCCGATAATATTGTTGCCCTGCGAATTGACGGGTCCCAAAGCATCGGGGCTTGCCGCCGCGCCGGTATTGTTGGCGATGATCGTATTTCGAATATTGAGCGGGTTTGTCCCCGTCCGATGCAGCCCGCCGCCGCCGACTGCGGACGAATTACCCACAATCGTCGAGTTTGTCAGCGTCAGGCTGGTGCCGTTGAAATAGACGCCGCCGCCTGTTCCCGCTGCCGCTGAATTGCCCGAAAATGTCGAATTGGTGATCGTCACCGTGCCGTTTGCCTGAAACGCGCCGGCAATCCCCGTCCCGGCGCTCGTATTGCCCGAAACGGTCGTGTTTCTGAGATGCAGGGTCGAAGTGGAAAAGTTCTGCATCGCCGCCCCGGAACTGGTTGACGAATTGTTCGTGATCGAACAGTTGTTGATCGTCAATGTGGCGGGAACCGACGGCGAAGCCGAAGCCGCATTATTGAAGGCGCCGCCGTTTGCCGCCGAATTTCCGGTGATGATCGAATTTGAAATGACCATCGTTGCACCGACGTTGTAGATCGCGCCGCCACGCCCCGTATTGACCGCGCCGACCCCGTTTCCGGCGGTGAATCTCAAATTATTTATATTGACGACCGCGTTTGCGCTGCTCGCTAAAATACGGCTCGCGTTGTTGCCGCTGATCGTCAGCAGACTCGCGCCCGGACCGTTGATCGTTAAACTACCGTTATTGGCAACGACGATTTCCGAACCCGCGAGCGTGATCGTTTGCGCCGAACTGAAAAGCGCGGAAAATTCCACCATATCATTGTCAACCGTCGCGTTTGCCGCCGCGACCGCCTCGCGCAAGCTGCAGTCGGCGTCGCATGTTCCGTCATTGGTATCGGCAATTTTCGTGACTGTATAGGTTATCGCCGAGACCGGCAAAGTAAAACAAAGAACAAACAAAAAGAACGCAAATAATTTTGCGAAATTAGACATAATCTACCCCCTTTGATTTCAAATTGTAATGCTTGTAACAGAATTTAACCGCAAAAATCCGCGAAATGCAATGTTCTCTTGAGATAATAACCGGCAAGACATTTAAAACCGGTTGCAAAATTTTAATTTTAATGGTAACAATAAGGCAAATTTACAATTGAGAAGTAGTCAATAATCCGGTTGATGGATTCAACATTTAATTAAAGAGGAGACGAGATGATGAAAATTAAATTTGGTTCTTTATTACTTATCGGTGTTTTAGTATTTACGAGTTTAACGGTATTTGCCAGCGATACGAAAAACAGTAGCGCAATCGTTCCGCCCACAGTTTCAACCCAGTCAAACGCAATTTCAACGACTTACGACTACAATATGGAATACTGCACGGTCGATCTTGACAACCCGAGCAGTAATCTCAACGTGCGAACCTGGGAAGGTCGTGTGATCGGCAAACTTCGCCACGGCACCCGTGTTTGGGTTAACGAATATTCAGGCGAATGGGCGCGGGTCAGCGTCAAACGCGGCAGAAGATGGGTCGCCATCGGTTGGGTTGACAGCAATTATCTCTATTGTTAATTGATTAGCCGAAAATAAACAAAAAGGTTGGAGAACGAATTTTCTCCAACCTTTTTCGATTTTAAAGAAATCTTTAATCGGAATACTTGAGCTACTTTTGTTTATCAATGCTCAATTTAAAAACTTTTCGGAGCCATAAAATTTTGAAGACCTCCAATCATAGAGCCTGATTTAAAATGGTAACGGAAAAATAATAAATCGGCGGACGTGATACAGTAGAGCTATGTTATTTATCGATATTCCGTTTGTTCCCGAGAATAAACGTATTGACAGAGAAAATACGCGGAAGGAATTGGCGGCTTTGGAAATCAGCCAGAGCGTCAAGGATGAAGCCTTAGAAGCGATCTATAACC
>CADEFG010000089.1:3856-11392 GCA_902826505.1 uncultured Acidobacteriota bacterium | reverse complement strand
AAATGCTGGCGGAATTGATGACTTTAAAACCGTATGCGGTCGCCGTTTCGGGAACGCACGGGAAAACCTCGACGACTTCGATGGTCGCGACGATTCTCGGACACGCCGGCTTCGATCCGACGACGGTCGTCGGCGGCGTCGTCGATACGCTCGGTTCGAATGCGCGGCTTGGCAAAAGCGATTGGTTCGTCACTGAAGCCGACGAATCAGACCGTTCCTTTTTAATGCTTTACCCGACGATCGCGGTCGTCACGAACATTGATAAGGAACATATGGAATCCTACAAGGGCATGGAAGATGTCGTCCAATGCTTTACGGATTTCGTCAATAAAGTTCCGTTTTACGGCGCGTGCGTGCTGTGTCTCGACGACCCGAACGTGCAGCTCATCATTCCGCGCATCAAACGCCGCCGTGTGACTTACGGAATGACCGCGCAAGCCGACGTTTCGGCGCAGGAAATTCGCTATAACGAAAATTTCGGGACGACTTTTAAGGTTTTCAAAGGCGCCGAGCTGTTAGGCGAAATCAGTCTGCCGGTGCCGGGCAAACATAATATTTATAACGCTTTGGCGGCAACTGCGGTCGCGCTCGAAGTCGATGTTCCGTTTGCCAAAATCGCCGAAGCCTTTAGCAATTTTAAAAACGCCAATCGCCGTTTTCAGTTCAAAGGCGAAGCCCGCGAAATTACGGTCATTGACGATTACGGGCATCATCCGACGGAGATTCTGGCGACACTTTCGGCAGCGAAAAACGGTTCGGGCGGACAGCGGACGGTCGTTGTTTTTCAGCCGCACCGCTATTCGCGCACGAGGGAATTGATGAACGAATTTGCGCTTTGTTTCAACAACGCCGACGTGCTTTTCGTGACGGATATTTATGCCGCCAGCGAACAGCCGATCGAGGGCATTACGGCAGAGATTTTGACCGAAAACATCAAGCAGTACGGTCATAAAAACGCCCAGTATGTCGGCGATGTCGAAAGCGCGGCGGAAAAGGTCATCCCGTATCTTCAGGCGGGCGATCTGGTCATCACGCTGGGCGCGGGCAGCATTACGCGGCTTGCCGATGAAATCTTAGAAAAACTGCGAGACGGAGATGCGCAGACACGGGGACAGGGAGAATAAATCAACGCGTCGCCGCGTCTCAATTTAACCGCGCCGCATTAAAAAGCTATGGCAACACGAACACGCAAAACGACGACTTTAAGGAATAAACCGGCGGCAACGGCGGCGAAACGGCGGCGTCCGGCAAAATCGGCGGCAACGCGGCGAACGGCAAAATCGGGCGGGAATTTCGCGAACTTTTTTGTGCCGCTGTTTTTGATCTTCTGTATTTTGTTCTGTCTCGGATTTTTGGGCTTTATGGGCTATCGAACCGTCACGGCGTCCGAATTTTTCGATGTCAAAAAGATCGATGTGCGCGGCACCGTTCACGCTTCAAAAAACGACATAGAGAAGATCGTTACCGTGCAGACCGAAAAATTGGGCGTTTGGAACGCGGATTTAAAGGAGATCAAGGAAAAGGTCGAACGGCTCGATTTTGTCAAAACGGCGGCGGTTTCGCGGGTTTTGCCAGACGGCGTGCGGGTCAATGTCGTCGAGCGCGTGCCGAAAGCGGTCGTTCGTTTGAACGGCGGCGATTTTTGGGCAGATGAAGAAGGCGTGGTCATCGCGCTGGTTGAAAAAACGGCAGAGCGACCGCCGTTTTACTTAAGCGGTTGGGACGAAACAAAAACGGAGCAAGCCCAGAAGGAAAATCAGGTGCGCATCAAAACGTATCAAAAAATGCTCGAAGAATGGCGCGAGTTCGATCTCGCAAAACGGGTCGAAAGTATTGATCTGAAAGATTTGCGAACGCCCAGAGCGACCATTAAAGATTCGGGCGAAACCGTCACGATAGTTTTAGCGAAAGAAAATTTCGGAAAAAAACTAAAGGACGGGCTTGAAAAAATAGCCGGCAAGGGAAAGGAAGTCGTTTTTATTGATGTGAGCGGAACACAACCGTTCTATGGATTTAGTGAAAAATCTCAAAATTGAATTTTTTGATCGGACGAATAGTGAACAATTGATGATAAATCGCGAAATACACGCAGTTGGGTTAGACATCGGCACGAGCAAAGTGCGGTGCGTTATCGGTGAACCTTCGGAGAACGGTTTGATGAATATCGTCGGCATGGGGCAAGCCGAATCGCGGGGTTTGCGGCGCGGGATCGTGACGACGACCGACGCGGTTGCCGATTCGATCAAACGCGCCGTCGAAGAAGCCGAACGCGTCAGCGGTCTGGAAATTCAGATGGCGACGGTCAATCTTTCGGGCGAGCATTTGCAGGGCGAAAATAAAGGCGGTGTCGTTGCGGTCGCCGGAACGGGGCGCGAAATCACCGAGGAAGATATGGCGCGGGCGGTCGAATCGGCAAGCGCGATGTCGCTTCCCGCCGGTTGGGAGATCATCGACCGTCTGCCGCAGGAATTTATCATCGACGGTCAGGACGGCATTACCGAGCCGGTCGGGATGCGCGGTTCGCGGCTCGAAAGCCGCGTTCACATCGTGATCAGCCCGAGCGCCGGGAAACAAAACATCGTCAAAGCGATCCACCGCGCCGGTCTCGAAGTCGAAAATATGATTCTCGAACCGCTCGCGGCGGCGGAAAGCACTTTGACCGATGACGACAAAGAATACGGCTGCGCGCTGATCAATATGGGCGCGGAACTGACGAGTTTGATGATCTTCGGACGCGGTGCGGTGCAGCACACGATGGTTTTTCCGTTCGGCGGAATGCATTTTACAAAAGATATTGCGGTCGGACTGCGCGTTTCGATTCCCGAAGCGAACAAGATCAAACAGCATTACGGCTGCGTCGCGGGATTTTTGATCGGCGACGAAGAACGGCAGGAAGTCATCGAAATCACGCCGGTCGGACGCAACGAAACACGCGGTTTATCAAAGGAAATTTTGTGCGACATCATGCAGCCGCGCGCCGTTGAGCTGCTTCAGCATCTCGCGCACGAAGTCAATCAAACCGGCGCGCAGATTTCGAGCGGCGTCGTGCTGACGGGCGGCGGATCGCAGGTTCGCGGGATGGTCGAGATCGCCGAACAGGTTTTTGACGCGCCGACGCGGCTCGGTTTTGTCAACACGGAATATTTCGGCGGCTTGGCTGCCGAGGTGCGGACTCCCGAATGGGCGACCGTCTGCGGATTGGCGCTCGCTTCGATGCGTTCGCAAATTCGGGAACATTCGAACGGCGGACGTTCGACTTCGCGCAAAGTTGCCGCGTGGTTTGAAAATTTTCGTGAGAAATTCAGATAAATGTAACTTCTGGACTGGATTTTTTACCGCAAATCGTTGTATGCTTTTTCGCCGTAGGCACAATATCTTGTTGAACGACGAAAAAGTAAACGCCCCAGAAGTTACACCACGTTTTTGCGTTTAAATACACTTAATAAGGAAGCAATTATAATGACGGACGGTCTTCAAATGAAAAATAACGGCATTAAAATATTTATTGACGAGCCACCTGTGACAGGGGCAAAAATTAAAGTCATCGGAGTTGGCGGCGGCGGGAGCAACGCGGTCAACCGGATGATCGAAGCCGGCATCAAAGGCGTTGAATTTATCGTCGTGAATACTGATGTCCAGGCTCTTAACGATTCCAAAGCTCCAATGAAAATTCAACTCGGGAGCCGTCTGACGCGCGGACTCGGGGCAGGTTCGAATCCATCGATCGGACGCGACGCGGCACTTGAAGACCACGAAAAGATCATCAATGTTCTCGAAGGCGCGGATATGGTCTTTGTGACGACGGGTTTAGGCGGCGGAACGGGAACCGGCGCGGCGCCGGTCGTCGCTTCCCTGGCGATCGAACTCGGCGCCTTGACCGTCGCGGTCGTCACCAAGCCGTTCACGGTCGAAGGCAAAAAACGAATGGCGCAAGCCGAACAAGGTTTAGCCGAGCTGCGCGGCTGTGTCGACACGATCATCACGATCCCGAATTCGAAGCTCAAAGAGGTCGAGGAAAAAATTTCGATCATGGACGCCTTTCGGCGTGCCGACGACGTGCTCCTGCAAGCCGTCCAAGGCATCTCGGATCTGATTACGACCTCGGGCGTTATCAATCTGGACTTTGCCGATGTACGCGCCGTCATGAAGGGCAGAGGCGTTGCCTTGTTGGGTATCGGCGAAGCCAAAGGCGAAGGCGCGGCGGTCAAGGCAATGAAAGCGGCGATCGATTCGAAACTGCTCGAAGAAAATTCGATCAAAGGCGCACGCGGCGCATTAATTAACATTACAAGTTCAAAAAACACGGCACTTAACGAAATCGAGGAAGCGATTGCGCTGATCGAAGCCGAAGCGCATGATGAAGCCGACATCATTTGGGGCACGGTTTTCAATGATGAAATGGAAGATCAGGTGAAGATCACCGTCATCGCGACGGGTTTCGACAGCCAAAAATATAATGTCGTGCCGTCCGGCGGACAGCAGACCGAAGCAACCCAAGCGGTCGGGCAATTTAGTGTCCGGACAGGATTTACGCCGTCGGAAAAAGAAGAGGACATCAATGTCCCGACATTTATCCGGCGCCAGGCAGATTGATTTTTGAAAGAATAAACAGATTCCGGTATTCGCAGAAAGAGAGAGAGTTGCAAATGGAGACAGCAAATTAATGAGAGAAAGATACGATTCGCAAAATTATCAGCGGCAATCAAACGAACAAACCGAAGCTCGTAAAAAATCGCCGCCGAACGAAACGAACGCGGAGATCTATTACTATAAAAAGCAAATAGATTCGCGAACTTTGATGGTCATTGTTTTGCTGGACGGCGAAGAAGTTGAAGGCACGATCGAATGGTATGACCGCGACGCGCTCAAGGTTAATCGGACGGACGCGCCGAATGTTCTGCTTTTAAAACATAACGTCAAATATATGTTCAAAGCCGAAGACCGTCTTGAAAAACCGAAAGATAAAAAGTGATTCGGGTCAAAAGTGAGTGGTAAAGGGTAAAACCAATCCGGTTTTGCCTTTTTACATTTGCTTTTTAGACTTAAGTAATTTTGCCCGGGATGTTATTCTGAGTTTGTGATTGACGACTCTGATGAAAATTCCACCGAAAGTTTAGAAATGTTCTTGCCCCGCATCGGGATCACGATGGGCGATGCCGCCGGAATCGGTCCCGAAATTGTTCTCAAATCTCTCGCCGATAAAAATATTCTGAAAGTTTGCCAGCCGATAATCATTGGCGACAGCGCGAATTTGCGCCGAACACATCGGAATTTAGGTTTTGATTTTGAACTGATAACGGTTAAAAAAGACGAAGAAATTCCGTTAAACAAAGAAAAAGTTATAATTTACGATCTCGAAAATATCGCCGAAGAAATTCGCTCAGGCGAAGAGTCGGCGGTGAGCGGCAAAGCCTCTGCCGAATATATCGAAGAAGCCGTGCGGCTTTGGAAAGAAAAAAAAATCGATGCGATCGCGACCGCGCCGATCAGTAAAATGGCGATCCATCTCGGCGGTTACGATTATCCCGGTCATACCGAATTTCTCGCTTTTTTGACCGGAACGAAAGAATTTGCGATGTCGTTTTTTGCCGAACGGCTGCGCGTCGTGCTGCTTTCGACGCATGTCAGCCTGCGCGCGGCGATCGAACTGGTCAAAAAGGAAAAGCTCGTCGAACTGATAAAATTTTCGCACCAGGAAATTTCACGGCTGTTGAAAAGAAACGCGCGGATTGCCGTCGCCGGATTGAATCCGCACGCCTCGGAAGGCGGAATGTTCGGCAGCGAAGAAGAAGCGGAAATCTTACCCGCGATCAAAGAATGCCGCGAAAAGCTCGGCATCGATGTAACGGGCGCATATTCGCCCGACACGATTTTTTTGCGCGCCTTTAAAGGCGAATTCGATGCGGTTGTTTCGTGTTACCACGATCAGGCGACGATTGCCGTCAAATGTTTGTCGTTCGGCGCGTCGGTCAATGTGACGCTCGGTTTGCCGCTGGTCAGAACCTCGGTCGATCACGGCACGGCTTTTGACATCGCCGGAAAAAATCTGGCGGAATCTTCGAGTATGACCGCCGCGATAAAATTAGCCGCCGAACTGTCGGTAAGTTCGTAAAATCGCCAAACTTTAGTTAGAATGAATTGGAAGACGGAAAAGGGGTCGGTATTTTTTAAGATGAGTGAAGTTTCAGATAACGGACAGTCAAGAGTTTTAGTTGCCGATGATGATCCGGCTATCTTGCGTCTGGTCAAAGCCATCGTCGAGAAGGAAGGCTACGAAGTGATTACGGCGCGCGATGGCAAAGAAGCCTATAAAGTTTTACAGGCGGGCGAGCCGTTGGTGGCGGCGATTTTTGATGTCGTGATGCCTTATATTCAGGGCACGGAGCTGGTTCGTTATATGCAGTCGGAAAAGCGTTTGATGAAAATTCCCGTGATCATGATGACGGCAGAGCAGAATTCACGTCTTTCGTCCGACAGTTTTGCGGCGGGCGCGGTGGCTTTTTTGCCGAAACCTTTTACCAACGCCCAGCTTCAAACGATGCTTCGGATGTTTATCCGGCAAAGTTAGAATTTTATCTGAAAAAGAAATTTTTGAAGAAATTTTTTGAGTTTTGATTCCACATCTTATATTCTGGTTTTAATTATTTTTAAGGTTAGCAATTATTTAACCGTTTTTCTTGACGTAAATCACGACGAGTGATAGTTTTCAAATCGAAGGAAGTTTTTCGATAGAAATAATTGCCTATTCGATAAGGAGCAAGAGTCTTGTGTCAAAACGCAAACTGCTGTTAGCAGACGATTCGATAACAATTCAGAAGGTTGTTAATTTGACCTTTGCCGATGAAGGAATCGAAGTGATTTCGGTCGGCGACGGCGATTCGGCGATGCAAAAATTCGACGAATTTATGCCTGATCTGGTGATGGCTGATGTCAATATGCCGGGATTGACCGGTTATGAAATCTGCCAGATCATCAAACAAAATGACGATACGCGGCATATTCCCGTGATCTTGCTGGTCGGTTCGTTCGAGCCGTTTGACGAAGCGGAATCTGCCCGCGTCGGCGCCGACGATTTTCTGACCAAACCGTTTCAATCGATCCGTCAATTGGTTAATAAAGTCACGGATTTGCTTGATCGCGGCGCAACAGTTCCCGAAGAGCCGCCCGCCGCCGCCGAAACTCAAAGCGAAGAAACGCCGCCGGCTGATACATTTGCCGACACGCTCGAGTTTGAGAAGCAGGAACAAACTTCGACCGAATTCGGCGATGCGGGAATGGACGACGAAATGATCGAAACGAGTCCGGCAAACGATTACGTTTCCGAAACGCGTTCCGATTACCAAGCCGACACGACCATCGATTACGCCAAAACACAGCCTTTGAGCGCCGAAGAATTAAAAGGTTTCAGCATCGTTTCCGACAACGATGCTGCCGGACAGGAAGCGGAACCGGAACGGTTTGAAGAAACCGGCGACGAAGAGCCGCCCGCCGAAGCAGCGACCGAACCGGAAACCGCAACCGAAGAAAACTTTGCCG
>CADEFG010000089.1:0-3756 GCA_902826505.1 uncultured Acidobacteriota bacterium | reverse complement strand
CCGCCCGCCGAAGCAGCGACCGAACCGGAAACCGCAACCGAAGAAAACTTTGCCGGGGAACCGGAAGAATCCGTCACGGAATCCGAAACGGAAGCGGTTTCCTCGCCGGATTTGGACTATTACGCTCCGGCTGATGAAGTAAGTTCCGAAGAAAAGGTTTCAACTGAACCGGAAACCTTTGAAGCCGAAACGGCGGAAACGGAAGCCGCCGCCGAAGAATTTACTGAACCGGAAGCCGTTACCGAAGAATCTGCGGAAACATTTGAATCTGCGGAAACATTTGAATCCGCCCTCGTCGAGCCGGAAACTTTTGAATCCGAGGCTTCGGAAGATAAATCCGCCGATTTTGCGGAAGAAACCGTAGAAGAAACCGCAACGGAAGATTTAAGCCAAACCGAAACGGCGGTCGAAGAAGAAGAGCAACAACAAGACACAATCTCGGAAGAAGCGGAAACGCCGGCGGTTGACGAAACCGAAACCGAAGAAAGCGAAACGGCTTTGGCGGAAACGGCGGAAACGGAAGAATCCGCTACTGATTTAGCGGAAACAGCGGAAACGGAAGAATCCGAAACCTCAACGGCGGAAATATCCGAACCCGTGCCGGTTGAGGAAACATCCGAACCCGAACGGGTTGAGGAAGAAACGCCGGTTTCGACAGCCGAAAATGCTCCGGCACTAAGTTTTGACGACGGCGATCTGCTCGAGCTTCCGCCGCTGGTCGAAGAAACAGGCATTCGTCCGCCGTCAGTTGTTCAGGAAATCAAACCTGAAACTGAACCGGAACCGGTTGCCGTCGCCGAAACGGCAGCAGAGAGCCAACCGGAAACTGTCGAACCGCAAACCGCTGCGGCGTTGGGCGCGATGCAATCTTTCCCTCCCGAATTGATCGAATTGATCGCGCAGAAGGTCGCGGAAAAAATTTCCGATCAGGCGATTAAAGATATTGCCTGGGAAGTCGTCCCGCAGATGACCGAACTCATCATCAAAAAAATGGCGGAAGAAAAGATGAAAGATTCGTAAATCGTCAATCGTTAAGCGTAAATCGCAAATGGTTAGTTTTCGCCGATGAGATGAAAACTAACCATTTTTGTTTTAGAATTTACATTTTGTCCTTAGTCATTTGTCATTCGTCCTTGGCTGGTTGAATAAAATCGAAGGACGAATGACAAATGACTAAGGACTACTGAAAACTTATGGAAATCGCAAAAGCATATAACCCGAAAGAAGCCGAAGAAAATCATTATAAAACTTGGGAAGAGCGCGGATATTTCGCGCCCGAGATCAACGAAAACCCGAACGCCGTAAAGTATTCGATCGTCATTCCGCCGCCGAACGTGACGGGCAGTCTGCATATGGGACACGCGCTTCAGCATACTTTGATGGATGTTTTGATCCGCCGCAAACGGATGCAGGGTTTTAAAACCCTGTGGCTGCCGGGAACCGATCACGCCGGAATCTCGGTGCAGCGCAAAGTCGTCGAACAGCTTCGCAAGGACGAGAATAAACCGCCGCTCGATGTCGGGCGCGAAGAATTTGTCCGCCGCGCGTGGAAGTGGAAGGAAGAGTACGGCAACACCATCACCGAACAGATGCGCCGCGAAGGCGCGTCGGTCGATTGGTCGCGACACCGCTTTACGATGGACGAAAGCTTGTCGAAAGCGGTGCGAAGTGTTTTCGTGACGCTCTATGACGAAGGTTGGATCTATAAAGGCCTGCGGATCGTAAATTGGTGTCCGAAAGATAAGACCGTTCTATCCGATCTTGAGGTGAAAGAAGAGACGCGAAAAGACGGGAAGCTTTACTACCTCCGTTATCCACTGTCAGAGCCCCCTGCGTCGGCGGGGGGCGAGAACGCCTCTGATGATCAAGCTGATTCCCGCGACGGCGATTTGCCACCTGCTCACGCAGGCGGTTCTGCCTTGATAGTCGCGACAACTCGTCCCGAGACGATGCTCGGAGATACGGCGGTCGCGGTGAACCCGAAAGACGAGCGGTACAAACATCTCATCGGCAAAATGATCGCGTTGCCGCTCACTGATCGCGAGATACCGATCGTTGCGGATGAATATGTCGACGCGGAGTTCGGTACGGGTGCGGTCAAGATCACGCCGGCCCACGATCCGAACGATTATCAGCTGGGCCAGCGACACGACCTGCCGCAGCTTCTCGTGATGAACGACGACGGCACGATGAACGCCGCCGCGGGGAAAGAATTTGAAGGCCTCGACCGTTTCAAGGCTCGTGAAAAGGTGATCGAGCGGTTCGACGAACTTGGCTTGCTCGAGAAGATCGACGATTACGAGATATCGCTGCCGGTCTGCGAACGGTGCAAGACGATCGTCGAGCCGATCTTATCGGATCAGTGGTTCGTGAAGATGGACGAGATGCGCGACATGGCTCTCGACCTGATGCGGACCGAGGGCGCGCCGCATTTCTCGCCGCAGGTCCCGCACGAAAAGGTTTACACGACTTGGCTCGAAAATCTGAAGGACTGGACCATCTCCCGCCAACTCTGGTGGGGGCATCAGATCCCCGCGTGGTACGACGCAGACGGAAATGTTTTTGTCGCACACACCGCGGATGAAGCTAAAGAGAAAGCGGGTGGTCGCGAGCTAACTCAAGATCAGGACGTACTCGATACATGGTTTTCGTCGGGATTGTGGGCGTTCTCGACGTTGGGTTGGACCGGGAACGCGGACGCCCTCGTCCGCAATGAGGGCGATGCCCGAACTGACTCGTTGACGGCGGCCCAAGAACATTCGCCGCAGGCGGTAAGTGCGGACGGGGGCGTCCGCGTTCCGTCGGATCTGGAGACCTTCCTCCCGACTGACGTTCTCGTCACTGGCCGCGACATTATTTTCCTATGGGTTTCCCGGATGATGATGCTGACGAAAAAGTTTGTTGATAAGAAGGCTTTCGAGGATGTGATCATCACCGGAACCGTGCTTGGCAAAGACGGCAAGCCGATGTCGAAATCACGCAACAACGGCGTCGATCCGATAGAGATGTTCGATAAGTTCGGCGTGGACGCGACGCGGATATATCTCGCCTCTATCGCCACCGGCGCGGACATTAAATGGAACGATCTATTGATCGAGACCTATCGAAACTTTGCCAACAAGATCTGGAACGCGACGCGGTTTTGTCTGTTGAATTCGGAACGAGCTAAGGTTGATCACGCCAGCCTGATGGATCGCAGCGGGTTGTCGCTGGCGGACAGATGGATTATCTCGCGGCTAAATCAGACGGCCATCGACGTAAATAAGTCCCTCGCGAAGTATGAATTCCACACTGCGGTTTCGCTGCTCTATCACTTTTTTTGGGACGATTTCTGCGATTGGTATATCGAACTCGTAAAGGATGAGATCACCAGCAAGCGTGACGGCTTTAGCCGTTCTGACGAAGAAACGCCTGAAGGCGTCACTCTTACCAAGACCCGTATCCTCACGATCCTCGAGATCGCTCTTCGGATGCTTCACCCGTTTATGCCGTATTTGACGGAAGAGCTTTGGCTGACTTTGCCAGGCACCGGAAAAGAGATGCTTGCTCGTGCTTACAAAGACGCCGAAGCAACGATAATGCTCACGGCTTTTCCGCCGGGAGACGCGAATGCGATCGACGCTGCTGCCGAAGCTGAGATGCAGTCCGTGATCGACCTGATAAAAAAGGTGCGGAATATTCGCTCGGAAATGAACATCAAACCGAGCGATAAGGTCGCCGTACACGTTGCCGCAAACGCGGAAATGCTTGCAAACT
>CADEFG010000088.1 GCA_902826505.1 uncultured Acidobacteriota bacterium | reverse complement strand
CGCATAAGCGACGCCGCCCGTGCCTGCCGGAGTCATAAATCCTAAAAGAATCTGGTAGCCGATCCAGAGTCCGAGCGCGACGTAAGCCGGAACGGTCGTAAAAATATTGAAAAGCAGTGCGCGCACGCGGTTGGTTGGAAAAAGAAGCATATAACCGCCTAGCACGCCCGAGATCGCGCCCGAAGCGCCAAGCATCGGAATGATCGAATCGGGACCCAAAATAATTTGCCCGAATGCGGCGGCGCATCCGCAGATCAGATAAAAAACGGCGTAGCGAACGTGTCCGATCAGGTTTTCGATATTGTCGCCGAAGATCCACAAAAACAACATATTACCGAAAAGATGCGAAAAGCCGCCGTGCATAAACATCGAACTCAAAATGTTGAAATAAACGCCGAGCGGCGCGGCAAAATGCGGAATTGCAGCAGTTTGTCCGCTTGCCGAATCGCGGATGATCTGCGGCGTGGTCAGATCAATTCCGGTCGTGATTTCCTTCGGCACGAGCGAAAACGCGTAGGTAAACGCATCGTTGTTACCTAAACCTTGCAGAAGCACGAAAACCAGTATATTGATCGCGATCAGCGCGTAATTAACATACGGCATAATTACGCGGTCGGAATTGTCGTCGCCTAATGGAAACATATTTCTAAAACCCTCCTTAAACTTAAATCTTAGCGCCACCAGCGCCTTTGCGGGAAATTATTTTTTGCCTCTCAGATAATTTGCCCAAACCGTAAACTGGCAAAGACGCCAGGTTTAGCGTAAATATTTTTCAAACCAATCGAGATTCGACTGCATCGCGGCAACCTGCATTTTCGGCTCGTTCGGTCCGTGCGGTTGACGCGGCAGAACGATCATCCGCGTCGGCACACCCTGCGCTTTGAGGGCGTTGTAAAATTCGTAGCCCTGCGAGATCGGCACGCGAATATCGGCTTCGCCGTGCTGGATCAAGGTCGGTGTCGAAACGCCTTTGATGTTGAACATCGCCGAATGTTTGGCGTAAATTTCGGAGTTTTCCCAAAACTGTCCGCCGAAATAATCCGGCACGAACGACGGAATATCCGCCGTGCCGTTAAAGCTCATCAGGTTTGTGACGGGCGCGCCCGCCGAAGCCGCTTTGAAACGTTTCGTCTGCGTGACGATCCAGCTCGTCATAAAACCGCCGTAGCTCCAGCCCATTACGCCCAGACGATTTTCGTCCGCGACGCCCATTTTAACGACCGCGTCAACGCCGGTCATCAAATCCTGATAATCCATGCCGCCCCAATCTTTGACGTTGGCGCGCCGGAATTCCGTCCCGTAACCCGATGAACCGCGCGGATTCGGGCGCAAGATCGCGTAGCCTTTTGAAGCAAAAACCGCGAGCGGATAAACGCCGCGTCCGCCGATAAAATTATGCTGGAAAACGCCCGCCGGTCCGCCGTGAATATTCAGGATCAGCGGCACTTTTTGCCCCGCCTGATAACCGGTCGGATAAGTCAAAAGTCCTTCGATGTCACGCCCGTCCGCGCTTTTCCACTTGATAACCTCGGTCTTTGGCAGCGGCATTTTCGCCAGCTCGGCATTGACGCGGGAAATCGGCACGAGCGAAATTTTGTTAATTGCCGAAACATAAGCTTCGGGCGGCGAAACGGAATTCTGCCGGACGATTCCGAACATATTTCGCGCGGAATTCATGGTCACGGCGAAAACTCCGTCCGTTTCACTAAATTCATTTATTTTGTCGGAATTGACGTCGATCGAATAAAAACCCGTTTTGACGCCTTTGGATTCCGTAAAATAGATCGTTTTGCCGTCAGCCGAGAAGTCAACGATGTTCGGCTGACCGTCGAACGAAGCAGCCAGCGGTTTCGGTGCGCCGCCGGAAACGGGAAAAATGTTTATCACGCCGCCAAACGTCCAGCGCGGCGGATTTTCACTGACCAAAACGGCGATCGTTCGACCGTCGGGCGAATATTGCGGCGAAGTTTCGGCAGAAGTCGAATTTGCCAAAACGGTTGTGCGCCCGCTCGCGACATCGAGCAGCGAAATGTCGGAAGTCGTCCAATCGTTGGCGACCGGCGATTTGGTGTGACCAAAAACGATCGTTTTTCCGTCGGGTGACCAGTCGAAACCGCCGACATTGTAATTTTCCGCCGTTAATTTGCGCGGTTCGCGCTTGCCATTGGCGTCTTTGGCAACCGGCAAAACATAAAGCCGCGCCATTTTCAGATTTTCGTCAACCCAGCGGAAATCGTTGCGACCCTTATCGTTTTTTTCCTCGTCGTCGGTTTTCGCGTCGCTCATCGTATAAGCGATCGAGCCGCCGTCGGGCGACCAGTTAAAGTCGGAAACGCTGCCTTTCAGATCGGTCAAAGGTTCTGCTTCGCCGCCCGCGACGCGAAGCAGATAAAGATTGTTGCGATTGTCTTTGCGGTTCGAAGTAAAAGCGATCGAGTTGCCGTCGGGCGACCATTTCGGATTGGTCGAAGATTTGTCGCCGAAGGTGATTTGAAAATCGTTTGTACCGTCCGTCGCGGCAAGCCGGATCTGCGTGACGAATTCCGATTTGTCGGCGGTCATGACGGCTTCGTTGACCGTGTAAACAACGCGCTTGCCGTCGGGCGAAACCTGCACCGCACCGACGGCTTTTGTTTTAACCTGCATTTCGGGCGTCCAAGTCGTTTGCGCATTTGCCGCCCAAACGAAAGCGAATGCAAAAAATAAAAAGATATTCGGTTTTACTAAAAATTTCATCATCGGTTTCTCCTTTTTCGCAGTATTTTTTGCCGTTTTTTTCTAACCGATTCCGGCATTTTCCGGGGTTTTCAAAAGCTCAAAACCTTCGCTTCGGGCGACATAAGTTGCCGCCGTCAAATCGCCGACCACATTCAAGGTCGTACGGCACATATCCAAAATTCGATCAACGCCGAGGATGATCGCGATCAGCGCCGGATCAATACCGATCATCGCCAGAATTCCGATGATAAACGGAATCGAACCCGACGGAACTCCGGCAGTTCCGATGCCGCCGAGGATTGCCAGATAAACGACCATCAATTGCTGTCCGAGCGAGAGATCGAAACCGGCGAGCTGCGCCAGAAACAAAACCGTGACGCCCTCGTAAAGCGCCGTCCCGTTTTGGTTGGCAGTTGCGCCGACGGTCAGCACAAAGCTGTTGATCTCCTTCGGAACGCCCAAATTTTCTTCCGAAACCCGCAGCGCGGTCGGTAAAGTCGCGTTTGACGAGCTCGTCGAAAACGCCGTCACGATCACGGTGCGGACGCGTTTGAAAAATTCGAGCGGATTGATTTTTGACAAAAAATAAACCGACAGCGAATAAACGCCGAAAAAATGCAAACCCAAGCCGAGCAAAACCGTCGCGACAAACCACGCCAGCGACGCCAAAAGATCGAGCCCGAACTGCGCGATATTGTTAAAGATCAGACACGCCACGGCATATGGCGCAAACTTCATAATTATGTCGATGATCTTTGAAGTCACGGCGAAAACCGATTCCATCAAACCGACAAACGGCGCGGAAACCGGTGCCGGCAGCAGTGTGATCGCAATGCCGGCGATCAGCGCGAAAAACATAATATGCAGCATATTCGGACTCGCGCCCGAGATCGAATTGAAAACGTTGGTCGGGACGATGGTTTTGACAACCGACATCAAAGCTGTTTCTTCGGCGGAAACCGCGCGCCGGACATCGCCGGAAAATCTCTTTGTTTCGCCCGAAAAATCGCCCGCGACTTCGCCCAGAATGTCGGTTCGCGCCGAGATTTTATCGGCTTCCTTGGTAAATTTATCGGATTCCGCGAGATAATTTTTCGAAGTGCTCAACGACGTTTGGGCTTCCGCCGAAAATTCTTTGGCTTTTTGCGAAAACTCTCTGGCGCTTGCCGCGAATTTTTTCGCGTCGTCGGGATTTAAGGTTGTTTCGTTGGCGATGCCGTCGATTTTTGCGACGTATTTATCGGCGGTCGAAACAAAATTTTTCGACGCCGTGCCGACCGTGATCGCGCTTTCGACGCTCGATTTTGCGCTGCTGCTGAATTTTTCCTTGAGCTGCGTTTTTGTTTCCTCGCTGATCCTTTCGCCCGGACGAATCGTGTTTGCGAGTCCCAAACCGATGACGACCGAAATCGCCGAAATGATTAGCGTGTAAGCAAAAGATTTGAGTCCGATGCGACCGAGCTTGCGAATATCGCCGATGCCCGCGACGCCGACGACGAGCGACGAAAAGACGAGCGGCACGACGATCATCAAAAGCAAGCTCAAAAACAACTGTCCGATCGGGCGCGTAAAGTTTTCGATAAAACCGACGATCTTCGGATTATCGCCGCCAAGCGTCCAATTAACCGCCAAACCGCCGCCGACACCGATCAGCAAACCGATCAGAATTTTGGTGTGCAAAGCCATTCCCTGCGGTTTGTCGGGTGTCTCGTCGTCCAGATCGGTTCTGAGTTCTTTCTCGTAAGAAAAGTCGTCCGGTGTCGGAGCGTTTTCCTGTTCGTTGTTTTCTTGATTGTTTTCAGCCATATTTTTATCAATATCAATTAAGATTTCAAATCCAAAATCCAAAATCCAAAATCCAAAATCGAACTATCTTCCCCACTTTAATTTGTTGCGCAGAACGTCGAAATAATTGCGGTTCGGCGGTTGAACGAGATTGAAAGTCAACGGACTTTTGCGGATCAGCACGCAATCATTGGTTTGCATTTGATAACCGATTTGACCGTCCAAAGTCAAAACCACGCCGTCGCTTTCGTTTTTCAGACGCAGACAAATTTCCGCCGTATCGGGAATGACGATCGGGCGATTGGTCAGCGTAAACGGGCAGATCGGCGTTAAAACGACCGCGTTCATCGAAGGATAAACGATCGGTCCGCCCGCCGACAGACTGTAGGCGGTCGAGCCGGTCGGCGTCGCGACGATCAACCCGTCGGCGCGAAAATTATTGACAAAAAGATCGTTCAAACTGACTTCGATCTCGATGATTCGCGCGAGCACCGCTTTGTTGATGACGACATCATTTAAAACGCGACCCGTCCCGAGCAGTTCCGCGCCGCGCCGGTGTTCGATTTCGAGCATCACGCGGCGGTCGGTTTCGTAGTTGCCCGCGAGAATTTCTTCAAGCGCGCCGAACATTTCCTCGATCCGAAATTCGGTCAAATAACCGAGACTTCCGTAATTTATTCCTAAAACTAAAACTTCGCGGTTGCCGATCAGCCGCGCGGTCGAAATCATCGTGCCGTCGCCGCCAAGCACGACGATCAGATCAACTTTTTTTTGAAATTCTTCCGCGCCGACATCTTCGATCGGGCAAATCTCGTCTTCTTCGTGCGGGCTGCCGATCAGCGCGATACCGCGCGTTTCGAGCCAAGCCGCTAGTTCGCAGGCTGTTTCCCACGCTTCCTTGTGATTCGGTTTCACAACTACGCCGACGCATTTTATTCGATTTATGCCACTTTCCGATTTTCGGGCGATAAATTGTTAAACCAATATTATTATGTCGTTCCGATTGTTGTTCCATTCGTAATTTTTCTATTGAACCGGGCAGCAAACTTTCGACAAAGAAAATTTACGCAATGGATCATTGATTTGCTCGTTATTTTAACCGCCCTGTGGCGCGTCATCGGAGACGTGCCGTATGTTTCGGGACATACGCTTTTTTTAACTTATTGTATTCTCACGCTTGATCTTAATTTCGGCAGGATTTTAGCGGCGATTATTATGCTTGAAGTGCTGTGCCTGAAGATTTTGATCTGGAGTGATTGGGTCACGGCAATTACCGGAATTGTTTTAGGAACAATTGCCGCAATTATTTATAAAGGATTCAGCAATTTTAAGCGCGCCGAAAAATAAAATATCGCTTGAAAAAATATTGCCATTTTACGAAAAATGGATATATCATTATCACATAGCGAAAAATTGATTTATGGAAAACAATTCTTACAATTACGACGAGCAGCAGCCGTTTGCGGCGGCTGAATTTGCCGAAAATCCCGAACCGCGCTGCCCGTGCGTTCTGCTGCTCGATACGTCGGGTTCGATGCAGGGCGATCCGATCGAGGAACTGAACAGCGGAATTCAAGGTTTTCGCGAAGAGCTTTTCGGCGATTCTCTGAGTATGAAGCGCGTCGAGATCGCGGTCGTCACGTTCGGTCCGGTCAACGTCATGCAGAATTTTACGACCGCCGACCAGTTTCGTCTGCCGCGTCTCGAAGCGGCGGGCGACACGCCGCTCGGCGCGGCGATCACGCGCGGACTCGATTTGCTGAGGATGCGGAAACAGGTTTTGCGCGACAACGGCATCAAACTTTTCCGTCCCTGGATCTTTCTGATCACGGACGGCGAACCGACCGATAATTGGCAGCATCTGCCGCAAATTATCCGCGCCGGTGAAGAAACCAAATCGTTTTCGTTTTTCGCCCTCGGCGTCCAAAAAGCGGATTTTAAGGTCTTGCAGCAGATTGCCGTGCGCGAACCGATGCGGCTTTCAGGCGTCCGCTTCAAGGAATTTTTCCTGTGGCTGTCGGCTTCGCTGAAAAACGTTTCGCGGTCGAATCCGGGCGATTCGGTGCCGATTCCCGATTATAAACCTTACGGATGGTCAGAAGTTTAATGAACCAAAAGTTTTGGCGCACCGCGCACGCTTCGGCGATCGGTTTGGCGCACATCAATCAAAACACGCAGTGTCAGGACAGATTTGCCTGCCAAACGATCGAAACTGTCGGCGACGGCGAAGTCCTGATCGCGGTTGTCGCGGACGGCGCGGGCAGCACGACCGACGGACAGATCGGTGCCGAGATCGCGTGTCAGATTTTCACCAGCCAAGTCACTGATTTTTTGAGCGCCAAAGACGCTTCCGTCAAATCCTTGACGGCTGATTTCGGGCGGCTTTGGATTTCTTATTTTCAAGCGAAAATCGCCGAAATATCGCAAAAGGATAAAAAAGCTTTGCGCGATTACGCCTCGACATTTGTCGGCGCGGTGGTCGGCGCGAGCCGTTCCGTTTTTTATCAGATCGGCGACGGCGCGATCGTTTTTTCCGGCTCGGGCGATGCGAAAAGTTACCGTTTTGCGATCGCGCCGGTCGAATCGGAATATGTCAACGTGACGGACTTCGTGACGGACGAAACTGCCGCCGAAAGATTGCGGTTTGAATTCATTGAAGAAGCGGTCGAAGATCTGATCTTGTTTTCGGACGGAATTTATGCGGTCGCGGTCGATTATCAAACCAATCAGCCGCACGAACCGTTTTTGATGCCGATGATCGCGCCGCTCAGAAACGGCAGCGCACCCGTCGGTTTAAATGAAAAGCTCGAAAATTTTCTGAGTTCGCCGAAGATCAACGAGAAAACCGACGACGATAAAACGATCATTCTGGCTTCGCGTGCCGTTGCCGGGAGCGCAGGCGACTCGCCTGCAAGATTGCGCGAGCAATCTCAAAAAACTTCGGTTCTATGAATTTTATTTGATGCGGAGTTGTTTTAGCGTTTTTCAAACGCTTGCAGGCGAATCGCCTGCGCTCCCGGTCAAAGGAGTTAAAAAGCTATGCCGAAATATTACGACAGTCAGGGTCAATCTTACGTTCTCACCGACCAAATCGGGCGCGGCGGCGAAGGAACGGTTTTTTTCTGTCCGAATGATCTCGCGCTCGTCGCGAAAATCTATCACGCGCCCGTCGACGACGAAAAAGCCGAAAAACTGCGCTGGATGGCGGAGAATAAAAACGACCAGCTCTTAAAGGTCGCGGCGTGGATCGTTGACACTCTGCACGATCAGCCGAACGGCAAAACCGTCGGCTTCTTAATGCCGAACGTCAAAGCGAAGGAAATTCACGAGCTTTACAGTTTGAAAAGCCGCCGCGTTCACTTTCCCGAAGCGACCTGGCAATTTCTCGTTCACACGGCGGCAAATGTCGCGCGCGCTTTTTACAATCTGCACAAAAACGCGCACGTGATGGGCGATGTCAATCACGGCAACTGCGTCGTGCTGCGCGACGGGACGGTCAAACTGATCGACTGCGACAGTTACAGCATCAGCCGCGGCGATTTTCGCTACCGCTGCGAAGTCGGCGTCGCGACGCATCTCGCGCCCGAACTGCAAGGCGCCGATCTGGGCGAGGTCGAACGCGAAACGAAACACGATAATTTCGGGCTGGCGGTGATCATTTTTCAGCTGCTTTTTCTCGGGCGTCATCCGTTTGCGGGAAATTATCTCGGCGACGAAGACAAATCGCTCGAAGATTGTATCCGCGAACGGCGGTTCGCCTACGGCGCGGACGCGCGTCTCTGGAATGTCAAACAACCGCCCGGAACTCTTTCGCTCGCAGCCGTCACGCCGCGTCTGGCGGCGATGTTCGAGCGCGCTTTTCTGACCGAGGATCGTCCCGAACCGCGTGAATGGATCGAAGCGATCGAAGATTTGTCGGATTCGCTCAAACAATGCGCGCTGCACATCGGACATTTTTATTTTGCGGAATTACACGCTTGCCCGTGGTGCGAGCTCGAATCGAAAACGGGTTTGATGCTCTTTCCGTTCGTCAGCGGAAACAAGGCGGCGGGCGAAGAACAGTTCAATATTTTCACGGTCGAAAATCTCGTCGCGAGCCTCGCGATTCCGCAGAATCTGCCCGCCAAACCGCCGAAACCTTTAACTTTGCCGCCGCCCTCGCCCGAAGCGGCAAAAGTGCGCGGCGAAAATCTTTCGCGGTTTGTGATGCTCGCGATTCTGCAATTCTGCGTCGTCGTTTTTCTGACGGTGATCGCCGGCGCGGGCGTCGGATTTTTTATCGGCGCAATTTTGATGACCGGTTTGATCGTGACACTTAACAACTCGGGCAAAACCAACAAAAGCGAGTTGGAAGCGCGGCTAGAAAAAGCGCGGCAGGATTGGAATCAAATCGAGAACGAATGGAACGCGGCTGATGCAATGCCGCAATTTAACAACGAACTTTCGCTGATCAAACAGAAAATTTCCGAACATCAGAACTTGCAGCAGAAAAGCCGCGAAAAGGTCAAACGACTGCACGACGAGGTTTTTCATCACAAACTGGAAGTTTATCTGTCATCGTTCAAAATCGACGACGCGAAGATTCCCGGTGTCGGGCGCAAAAATCTGGAAATTTTGAAAGGATTCGGAATCAGAAACGCCGCGGACGTCGATGCCAAACGTCTCAGTTCGCTGCCGCCTTATGATTTAGAACTCAATAAAACCATTCTCGATTGGCGCGAAAATCTGGAGCGCAACTTTGTTTACGATCCCGCCACCGAACTGCCCGAAGGCGAAGAAAATCGTCTGACGCAGAAATTTATCGAAAAACGCGGAAGAATTGAAAAAGAGATCGAAAATCTGCTCGGCGGTCTGCGTTCGGGTTCGACCGTTTTGCGCCAACGCCAGCAATATTTGTCAAACAAAGCGGCAAGCGTCGCCCAACAGCTCGGACAAAGCGAAAGCGACCTTTCGGCGGTCGGCAATATCACGCCGCCGATCGTCGTTTTAATTTTGATCACGACGCTCATTCCGATGTTCGGAAACGCTTTTTCGATCACTAAATCGCCGGTCGCGTCAACTTATAAAGCGACGTCAAATTCTAAATCGACAATCACAGCGACGCCGCTCGTGAGCTATGGCGGAGGTTCGTCAAGCAGTAACACAGTGGCGACTGTTTATGCCTATAACGTTCCCGATAATTTGACCGACAAGGAGATCGAAGCGTTGACGGATGCGCAAAAAACTTCGGGCGCGCAGCAGCTTCTCGAACGCGGAGCTCAACTTGCCAATGTCAATAAAGAGTACAAAAAAGCCGAGCAAAGATTAATGCTCGCCTTGAAACTGGCGCCGCACGACACAAAAATCCTCAACAAACTGGGCGACGTGCTTTTTCAACAAACAAAATATAAAGAATCGCTCGTTTATCTGAACCGGTCGCTGCTGCTCGATTCAAATAATATCGACACCAAATTTTCGATCGGCGCAAATTATCTGAAAATGAGTTATTTCGACGATGCGCGGCGGATGTTCAGCGATGTCACGGCAAAAGATCCCAAATCATTTGAAGGACATTTCAATCTCGGACAGTCATATAAAGGCTTGGGACAATATTATCCGGCGGTTACCTCTTACCGCACGGCGATCCAGCTCAGACCCGGTGACGCGGACGCGCATTACGAATGCGCGATCGCGCTCAACAAAATCGGGACGACCGAAGACGTAATGGAAGAATATCAGGAATTGCTTGATATAAATCCGAAACTTGCCGAAAAACTGCGGAAGGATCTGGGACTGAAAAAAGTTTCGCGAACCGTCGTCGAAGTTGAAGAAAGTTACAGCCTTGTTGATAAAACGGTCAGACCGGGAACGACCTCAAAATAGGTTTTGAGGTCGTTAAAAATAGCGTATCTTACTCATACCATCTGCTTGTAAAGATTTAATACATAATTACACGGGTTTTGTGTTTTGTTTTGAACAAAACGCTTTCCGGCATTTCGAGTGCCGGACTGTTTTATTTGATTAAAAACTTTGTAAAATCAAACTTAAAAAGGCGCGGGCAACTTTAAATCATTAATCTACGGAAAATTGTGCTACTCTAAGGCATAGTAATTGCTTTATTTATTAAACCAATAAAAAAAATCAATTTTTCATTCGTTTTTTCGGCTGAATGAATTTGATTTACAAGGAAGGAGTGTAGTAATTAATGAGAAAATCCTATCACCGAAACTTATTTGTCTATATTTTCAATTTAGGATTGATCTTTTTAGTCATTGATATCGCGTTAGATTTTTTCCGATCGTCGGTAAATTCCGATCTTTTTTATAATGTTCCGTTTTCCGCGATCGGTTTTATTATTTGTTTGATCGCTATTCCGTTTTTGATGATCGAATGGCTGATGCTTCCCTTCGGAACTCATTCAAAACGCATCAAACTTTACCAGGGCGCCGGAAGTTTGTTTGTCTTAGCGGTTTTACTCGGCGGATGGATCTGGCGCGAAGAATCCTTTTTGCGAACAAACTCACAGATCAATGAACTGGCTTCGATAACTTTTTCTTCGGGTAGTTTATTGCTGACCGTTATTTTCGGCTGGCTGGGCGGACAAATTGCCGCCTTTATTTCAAAAAAGAAAATCGATCTCGGAAAATTAAATTTCATGAATCCGAAAAAAGATTTGCCTTCACGCGGTCGGGACAACTTTGATCCGGGAGTAAAAATACCAGTCCGCAGTTTAATCAACAGCGTTTCCGCAACTCCGGCAAGACAGAACTGATTTTTCAAGAATAAACAAACCTTAAATTATGGATAGAAGTTTGGAAACGGTAACGACCATTTCGCCGCCGCTGACCAACGATTTTTTCCAGTTTCGCGAAGAACCGCACCGCAACGAAATGCACGGTTTTCGGCGATTGGAGGAAACCGCCGCCGAGCTTGCCCAAACCCATCTCTTATTATTTAACGAGAA
>CADEFG010000087.1:1157-11450 GCA_902826505.1 uncultured Acidobacteriota bacterium | reverse complement strand
TTTTGGTCGGGCGCGAGGCTCAGTTTCCAATTTCTGCCCAAAATGGCGAGCAGCAGAACGCCTTCCATCCACGCGAAACCTTCGCCGATACAGCTTCTGACGCCTTTGCTGAACGGGAAATAAATAAACTTGTTGCCGGCTTCTTTGACTGAAAGTTTTTCCCAGCGTTCGGGCTGAAATTCGTCCGCATTTTCCCAGAAACGAGCGTCGCGATGAATGACGAATTGACTCGCTAAAACAAGCGATTTAGCGGCAATTTGAAACCCGCCGAACTCGTGATCTTCGGTCGCGAGGCGTCCGACCGTCCAGGCGGGCGGATAAAGCCGCATTGATTCGGCAAGAATCGCTTCGGTAAATTTAAGTCGCGGATAATCTTCGGGCGTTAAGGGTTGATCGCCTAAAACTTCCGCTAATTCGGCGTGAAATTTCGCTTCCGCCGCGGGGTTTTGCGATAACAGATAAAACGTCCAAACAAGCGCATTGGCGGTCGTTTCGTGTCCGGCTAAGAAAAGCGTCAAACATTCGTCGCGGACTTGTTTGTCGGTCATCGCGCCGCCGGTTTCCTCATCCTGCGCCAGCAAGAGCATCGAAAGCAGATCGCCCTTGTCTTCGCCCGAAGCGCGCCGTTCGTCAATTATTTTGTAAATCACTTCGTCGAGCGTTTTGCGCGCGTTTTTTAATCTTCGGATCGGCGGCAAAGGAAGCTTTTCGAGGATCTCGGAAAACGGGAAAAGCATAAAATTGAACATCGAAACGATCGTCGTCATCGCGACGCCGACCTGCATCGCTTCATCTTCGACATTGGCGCTGAACAAGGTTTTACCGACGATCCAAAGCGTCAGCCGCATCATTTCCTTGTCAATGTCGCGGACGTCGCCATCGCGCCAGCTCAAAGACATTTTTTCGCCGAATTCGATCATCGATTTGGCATATTCGTTGATGCGGTGACGGTGAAACGCGGGCTGGATCATCCGCCGCTGGCGCAGGTGAAATTCCCTTTCGCTCGTCAAAAGTCCTTCGCCGAGCAGTCCTTTGGCGCGTTGGAGCGCCCGACCTTTCATAAATTTGGCGTGATTCGTGACTAGCAGATCGCGGATCAGATCCGGATGATTGATCAAAAACGCGGGCATTTTGCCGACTCTGAAAGCCGAAACATCGCCGAGTTTTGAGAGCTTCATCAAAAACCCGGTCGGATTCCGGCGAAACGAGCGAAAATGACCGCCGATCAGATCGGTTTTGACGGTCGGCGGCGCGCTTTGTTGAATTGCTTTCATCAAGCTGATTTTAGCAGAAAAAGTTTTTTTTAACGCAAAGCCGCAAAGCCGCAGAGGAAAAAGGTAAAACGTTAATTTTAAAATTTCACTTTAATTTTTAAAACTTGCGTCTTTGCATCTTTGCGTCTTTGCGTTAAAAATCTTCGCGGCTTTTAGAAATTTTCGCGCAAAACTGATATTTTATTAACTTATGTCAGAAGCAAAACCGAAAAAAGTAAAACCCGATATTCGCGCGATTACGCGTCTCGTGCCGCCGAGCGGAAATCTCGTCCAAGGTCAGTCGGAACTTCCGATCGATCCGCAATTAGCGCGTGAAGCGGCGGAAATCATCGCCGCCAGCCAAAATCATTACGGCGGTTCGGAAGGCGACGTAAATTTACGCAAAGCCGTCGCGGAAAAGATCAAACGCTATAACGGCGTGGAAGTTGACGTTGACGCGAAACCGCTCGAAATAATGATCACGAACGGTGGAACCGGCGCCCTGATCGGCATCGCCCAATCTTTTTTGCGCGGTAAATCCGCGCTCGTTTTTGAGCCGTATTATCCGTATCACCGCAAAATCTTAGAAGAATTCGGAAGCCAAACCGAAACGTTCGAGCTCGACGCGAACTTAAGTTTTGAAAAAGACGCTCTTTTAGCGAAATGCAAGCAATTAAAAGACCGCGCCGAATTTCCCTTAAAGGCGATTATCGTCTGCACGCCCGCGAATCCGTCGGGCAAAGTGATGACGCAAACCGAGCTCGAAGCGATTGCCGAAGTTGCGCAGGAACTTGATCTGATGGTCATTTCCGATGAAGTTTACGAGCATTATGTTTACGGCGAAAATCCGCATACGCCGATCGCGACTTTGCCCGGAATGTGGGAACGCACCGTGACGGTCAATTCGTTCTCGAAATCGTGGAATATTTCCGGCTGGCGACTTGGTTACGCTTATGGTCCCGGAAATTTGGTTCAGCCGATCAACAATGTCGCCAATATCGTCAACGTCTGTCCGGCAACGCCCTTGCAAGCCGCGCTCGCCAAAGTTCTGATGGCGGACAGCGATTATTATTCGAAACTGCGCGAAAAATTTGAAGGCAAACGCCGTCTGGTCGGTGATGCGCTCGAAGATCTCGGATTTAATACTTACAACTCCGGTTCGGCTTTTTATCTCTGGACGCGAATTCCCGAAGAATTTGACGATGCCATAAAGTTTAACGAAATGCTGATGCAGAACGGCGTCGGCGCGACTCCGGGCGGCGCGTTTGCCGATTCGGACGATTGGGATGCGCATATGCGAATCTGTATTGCCCGCGAAGATTCCGTGCTCGAAGGCGCATTAGAAAAAATCCGCGCGGCTTTAAAGTAAGCGAGCGCGGTGCAAATATTTCATCCATACTTTTCGGCTTTGCTGCTTGAGCGGCAGAGAATGCATAGTTATTTCTTTTCTAAACATCCGGTGGCAAAAATATGAAAAAAATTTCAGTCTTTCTTTTAATTTTAAGTTTTTTAATCAACGCTTCTTCCGCGCTTGCCGACGAGGGAATGTGGACGTTCGACAATCTGCCGCTGAAGCAATGGAAGGAACGCTACAATTTTGAACCGCCCCAGGAATGGATCGATCATATTCGGCTCGCTTCGATCAGGCTCGAAGGCGGTTCTGGAAGCTTTGTTTCGCCCGACGGTTTGCTTATCACCAATCATCACGTCGCGAGCGGACAGCTTGCCAAGCTCTCGACGAAAGAGCGCGATCTCGTCAAAAACGGCTTTTATGCGCCGACCCGCACCGACGAGCTGAAAACGCCCGATATGGAAGCCAACGTGCTGATTTCATTTGAAAATGTCACCGAGCGCGTTCAAACGGCGGTCAAAACGGGCGCGACCGACAAGGACGCAAACGCCCAGCGCCGCGCCGCGATCACCGCGATCGAAAAGGAATCGACCGAAAAAACGGGTTTGAAAAGCGAGGTCATTTCGCTTTACAGCGGCGGCGAATACTGGCTTTACCGTTTCAAAAAATATACGGACATACGGCTCGTTTTCGCGCCCGAAGAACAGATCGCGGCATTTGGCGGCGATTACGACAATTTCACTTTTCCGCGCCACGATCTCGACATCACTTTTCTGCGCGCCTACGAAAACGGTCAGCCCGCAAAAACTCCGCATTTTTTGAAGTGGTCGGAGACCGGCGCGGTGGACGGCGAATTTGTGATCGCTTCGGGCAATCCGGGTTCGACCGCGCGGCTTTTGACGCTTTCGCAGCTTCGCTATCAGCGCGATACGGGAAATCCTTTGCAGAAAAAGATCTGGACTCTGCGCCGCGACACTCTGGAAAATTACGCGAAACGCGGCGACGAGCAGCGGCGGCAGGCAAGCGGCGGAATTCGTTCGTTCAACAATTCGCTCAAACGGCTTGCCGGGCAACAGGAAGGTTTGCTGAACCCGCGTATGTTTGCAAAAAAAGAGGCGGAAGAAAAAGCCTTAAAAGACGAATTGGCAAAAAAACCCGAGCTGCAAAAACTTTACGCGCCCGCCTGGGAACAAATCGAAAAATCCTATGCGGAATTGCCGAAAATGGCGAATCGGCTCGCCTTTTCAAACCTCGCGCCGTCGCGTCTCGCAACCATCGCTCAGCAATTGGTGCGTTACAGCGAAGAGATCAAAAAGCCGAACAACGAGCGTTTTCCCGAATTCAGCGACGCGCGGCTTGAATCTTTCAAGACAAATCTGCTTTCGCCCGCGCCGATTTATACGGAACTCGAAGAAGATTCGCTGACCGTCTGGCTCGAAGAAGCCGTCAAAACGCTTGGCAGAACCGATCCGTTTATCCGTGCCGCGCTCGGCGATGCCGAAGCGTCGGAAGTCGTCAAACGAGCCGTCGCAGAAACAAAATTAAAAGATGTCGCGGCGCGCAAAATGCTGCTCGACGGCGGCGCGGAGGCGATCGCGAAATCGACCGATCCGATGATCGCTTTGGCAAAAAGAGTCGAACCCGTAATTCGTGAATTGCGGGCGTGGAACGAAGAAAAGATCACGAGCGTCGAGGCAAGCGCCGGCGAGAAAATTGCGAAAGCGCGGTTTGCCGCCTACGGCAGAACGATTCCGCCCGATGCAAACTTCAATCTGCGCGTCGCTTACGGGAAAGTCAAAGGTTATGACGAAGACACGACGCTCGTGCCTTTTAGAACCACCTATTACGGCTTATACGATCGTGCCCTGAGCTTCGCCGAAACACCGCCGTATGATTTGCCCGTCCGGTGGCGCGAAGGTCGCACAAAATTAGATCTCGCGACACCGCTCAATTTTGTTTACACGGCGGACACGATCGGCGGAATGTCCGGTTCGCCCTTGATCAATCGCAGCGGCGAATTTGTCGGCATCAACTTTGACAGCAATCTGCAAAAACTCTCAAACCGTTACTGGTATATCGAAGAAGAAGAAGGTTCGCGGGCAGTTGCCGTCCACAGCGCGGGAATTCTCGAAGCGCTCAGAAAACTTTACGACGCCGAGACTCTGGCGCGAGAACTGACCGGAAAATAAATAAGATGAACCGAATTAGAAAAACCTTTGCGCCTGAGCGACTTGGCAGGAAATATCAGCTTTAAAAGGTTAATTTCCTGCCAAGCCGCAAAGAAAGATGTTTCGTAAAAATTTAATCCAAATCTTTCACTGTTAAAAACATCTATGTTTATTCGTGTCTTCGGACATTATTAATCGATGAAAAGAGCTTTTCTCAAAATTCTCAAATGGTTTGGCTATTTTGCTCTTGGCGTGTTCGCGATACTCGCGGGAATTTATATCTATCTGGCGATGCAGACGGGCAAACCGGCAATCGCGCGGGCAATTTTCAAACGTGAACTTTCCCGTCCGCTCGTTTTCGCGCATCGCGGCGGCGGCGGGCTTTTCCCCGAAAACACGCTCGAAGCCTTTAAGTATTCGGCACAGATGGGCGTCGATGTTTTGGAATTGGACGTCCATTCGACCGCCGACGGGACGCTCGTCGTGATGCACGACGCGGCGGTTGACCGCACCACCGACGGAACCGGCAAGATCCGCGAAATGACGCTTGCCGAAGTAAAAAATCTCGACGCGGGTTACGCTTTTTCACCCGACGACGGAAAAACCTTTCCCTTTCGCGGGCAGGGAATCACGATTCCGACCTTACAGGAAATTTTCGATGCATTTCCCGAAATGACCTTCAACGTCGAACCGAAACAAGCCGAACCATCGGTCACGAAACCGCTCTGCGAGATGATTCGCGCCCGAAAAATGACCGAAAAAGTGATTGTCGGTTCATTTCGCCAGATGGCGATCGACGAGTTTCGAGAGGCTTGTTCGGAAGTTGCGACCTCCGCGACGCCGACCGAGGTCAGAGATTTTTTGACGTTGTATAAAGTCGGTTTGGGCGAATCTTACAGCCCGCCGATGCAGGTTTTGCAGATTCCCGAAAGAATCGGCAGTTTACAGATCGTTTCGAGGGATTTTATCGCAACCGCCCGCAAATTGAATCTCAAAGTTCACGTTTGGACGATCAACGAAACCGAAGATATGTCGCGCCTGATCGACATCGGCGTTGACGGAATAATGACCGATTATCCCGATCGAATGCTGAACCTGCTCGGACGCGCGAAACCGTAACCCGTTTAGTTGATAAGCGGCGCCGTTCGCCTGACCGGCGCGCCCCGCGATCGTCCGGCAATAAAAACTACCGCTTGTTTCCGGTAATCTCGACCGAGCAATTTGCCCGCGAGGCGATTGCCGCCGAAACGCTGCCGAGCAAAAGCCTGTCAAAAACACTTCCCATGCGATTCTGTCCGACAAAAATCGAATCGGCTTGCCATTTTTGCGCAAGATCGATCAAAACTTCCGGTGAATTTCCCGACTTAATGCAAAGAGTTGCCGAAAGACCGGCATTTTTAAATTTTTGCAGCGGAATTGCCGCCGCTTTTTCCATCAATTGCTGTAATAATTTTACTTCCGCGCACAGATCGCCGGCGGATGCCGGAAAATGTCCGACCGAACTCACGACATTTGAATCGTTGACCACAACTAATTGAACCTCACTCTGCCGCCGCCAGCTTCTTGAAGCAACCGCGTCGATCGCTGTTTGTGCGCCCGCCGAGCCGTCAAAACCGATCACGATGCGCGACGGCGACGGGTCAATGTCAGCTTTGCCGCGGGCAATCCGCACCGAACAACGGGCTTCGTTTAAGACTTTTTGCAAAATATTTCCAAAAAAAATGTTGCGGTCTGCCAGCGATTGCCGGTGCTCGCCGATCGCGATCAGTTCGGGTCTGAAACTTTCGGCTTTCGCCAAAATCTCCCGCGCCGGAGAGCCGTAAACGGTTTCGGCGGTGATTTGCCACAAAGGAAATTCTTTGCCGAACTGTTCTTGCGCCTGCCGCGATTGTCTTTCAATCTCTTTGGCTTTTTCGAGCGAGCTCCAGGTTTCGACAACCGATAAAATCATAACTTCGGCGTTGCCGGGTAAGCCCGCTTTTTGGAGGTCGGACAGTGTCGCCTGCGAGCCGTCATAAACAATCAATAATTTCATAAAATCTCCTTCGGGTTTCCCGGCGGTTTTCTACCAAAGAGAGGGGTGATTCTCGCGAAACTAAAAATCAATTTCTATTCCAGTCTTTTGCAAACCCAAATCTTTTAGCCAATATTGTTTTGGGGGCTTTCTTTATTCATTAATAAACAGTTTTTATGCCGCAGCGAGTTTTTGATACCCGATTTTTTTATCCCAAACTGCGAAATCTTTCGCAGTTCCGATTGCGAAAACTCACGCTTCAACCATATTTTTCGACCGTATTCGGGCACGAAAAGATCGATTTTTCACACAAATTTCCGCCTTGTCATATTCAGGAATATGATTTGCTTCTAAATTTATCAAGATTCTTAAATTCGAGAGGTGAAATATGAATAACGCAACCGCAACAAAAAGCACTTGGACTGATTTTTTGAAATTATTCGGCAAACAAAACAACCGGCGTCCGACCCGGCTCGGCGTTTTCGTTCCGCACGGAGATTCGCTCGAAGATTACTGGCTCGAAGACGGCTTGCCGCTGACCGGCGTTGACATCGAGCTGCACGGCGAAAACGCACCGACGATTGAAATCATGCTCGGCGACAAAACCGACCGCGAATCCCGGCATTTTACGCGTTCGATCAAAAACGTCCGGCAGATCAAATTTGAACTCAGTTTCAACACCGAAAACGACGGACTGGAAATCACCGATGACGACGGAAAAATAACCGTTTTACGCTTTGAGAATTTTCCGGTTTCTTAAACTTATACTTTGGGCTGGCGCCGAAAAAAGATCACGATCAATGAATATGCAAAACTTTTGCCGGAAATCTGGAAAGCGGTTTGGCAAAAGTTTGGATAATCAACCGCCAGCCAGAAAAAATTCCTTCTTCAATAAACGGTCTTGTAACTTTTTAGATTTTGAGCGATATTATTAGGAAACTCTTTTCGGAATTTCGATAATAAAAGCTCAAATCTATGAAGTATTCCTGTAATTTTCTGAAAACCTCGATTCTGTCACTTTTGTTTCTGTTGACGGCGCTCTCAATTTTTGCGGCTGATTCCGGCGCCAGGTTTTTTGGTGCGGAAGCCTTCGGAAATCGCGAGGCTTTTTTATTGAACATCGAGCCGGGCGATTTTAACGGTGACGGCAACCCCGATATTTTGACTTGCAACGAGCGAAATATTTTCGTTTTCTTCGGTGACGGCAACGGTAAATTTATTGACCCGCAAACGATCTACACATATAACTATTTTAACAGCCTGATCATTTTTCCATACGCGGGCGATTTTAATAACGACGGGCGCAGTGACATTGTCATGACGCGCCGCAATGCTTCAAATAATCTAAGCTTGACCGTCTATTTCGGGAATGCCGACAACACCTTTTCCGCGCCTGTTTTTAGCGAAGTTGCCGCCGACTATAATAATATTAAGGTCGCCGATTTCGATAACGACGGAAAACTGGACGTGGTCGGCGGAATCGATTTTTCCGGCAATGTTCTCAATTTTTATAAAGGAAACGGAAACGGGACTTTTGTGATCGGCGACAGTCTGAATACTTCGAGCCTGACGTTCTTCTCCGTGGCGGATTTCACCAATGACAATTTGCCGGACGTTTTTTACAGGGAAAGTTCCGGTTTTAAGATTTCCGTCAATGACGGCAACGGGCATTTCGGAACGCCCCAAACCATTACGCTTAATAATGACACACTCAGTTCGGCACAAGTCGGCGACGTTAATAACGACGGTTTCAAAGATATTGTGACGGTCGGCAATACTTTTCAAAATCCGAACGTCACGGTCTGGCTCGGCAGCGCTAATTTTACATTCGGTCAGTCGAGCATCTTTTCGATTACTTCGAGAGAGAATGTTTTTATTCAAAAGATCGTTGATATCAATAATGATAATAACCTGGATTTGATCTTCAGTTCGACGAACCGGACGCTCGTCAGCCGAGGTTTTGGCAACGGAACTTTTGCGGCGAGCAGCAATTATGTGGATGGTGGCGGCGGCGGTTTAGGAGTTGCCGATGTCGATCTGGACGGCTGGAAAGATATTGTCGCCAATCAATGCATTGAATTTGGCGGATTGGGTTCGGGCAGTTTCGCCGTCATATTGAACCGTCAAAACGGCGACTTCAATTCCGCCGCGACGATTGAAACGGGACAGGGTTTAAAGGATCTGGCGGTTGCCGATTTTAACGATGACGGTTTGAAAGACTTTGTGATCGTCAATGATCGCGGCAGCGGCAGCGGCGATGTGATTGTCGTTTACCAGTTAGCCGGCGCTAAATTTTCGGAACAGCTGAATCTTAATTCCGCAGATTCTTTGGGAGGTTTGGGAATCAGTTCTTTTGCGGTTGCCGTCAGCGATCTTAATCTGGACAACAAACCCGACATCGTTGCCGTCGGACACGGTGAAACGGGTGAAACTCAAAATACTTTAATTCTGCTCAATCAGGGCAACAATAATTTCACCTCTTCATTTTTTCAATCCGGCAGCGGCGATATTTATAATCTGGCGCTCGCCGATCTTGACTCAAACGGAACCGCGGATCTGGTCACGACCGACGACGACGGAGTGGCTATTTCCTACGGCAACGGAAACGGCACGTTTGCCGCGCCCGTCGAACGATCAATGGCAATGGCGACCAGTCAAATTATCATTAGCGATTTTAACAACGATTCAAAACCGGATATTGCGGCGGTCAATTTCAACACCAATCAGATCGGCATTCTGATCAATAACGGTAATCGAATGTTTACCAACGGCACGACTTTAACGATCAATATCGCGCCCCGCGAAATCGCCGCCGCCGATATGAATGCGGACGGAATAAACGATCTGGTGGTTTCGAAAGGAAATGGAGTTTCTATTCTGAACGGCGTTGGAAACGGCAGCTTTAATACTGAAGTGACGACCCCGATCACGCTGGTTACCGCCACCAATCTGGCAGTTGCGGATTTTAATGCCGACGACAAACCGGATGTTGCTTTGCTCGGCGGAACAAACAGCGTCGCCGTTTTGCTTAATAACGGAAGCGGCGGTTTAGGCAACGAAATCTTAATGAGCGGCGGGGCGGTCGTCGCTTCGATCGCGGCGGGCGATTTAAATAACGACCAGAAACCCGATCTGGTCTTTGGTTTTACGACTTCTCACAACGGCTATACAAAATTGTTGTTAAATCTGACCGAGCCGTCCGTCCGCCCTCCGAAAAGATTCTATGATTTTGACGGCGACTCGAAAACCGATATTTCGATCTTTCGCCCATCGGTTGGCGAATGGTGGATCAACCGCAGTGCGACCGCCTTTACCTGGGCGGCAAAGTTTGGAGAGGCATCGGATTATCTGGTGCCGGCGGATTTTACGGGCGACGGGAAAGACGATCTTGCCTTTTTCCGCCCGTCAGCCGGCGAATGGTTTGTCCTGCGCAGCGAAGAGGATTCGTTCTTTTCGTTTCCTTTTGGAGCGAATGGCGATATTCCGGCAGTCGGTGATTTCGACGCC
>CADEFG010000087.1:0-1147 GCA_902826505.1 uncultured Acidobacteriota bacterium | reverse complement strand
TTCGACGCCGACGGCAAGGCGGATCCGACCGTTTTTCGTCCTTCAACCTCGACCTGGTTTATCTCGAAATCTTCGGGCGGAACCCAGATCACGACGTTTGGAACGGCGGGCGATGCGCCGGTCGTCGCCGATTATGACGGCGACGGTAAATCGGACATCGCAATTTTCAGAACCGGCGGCGCGGCGGGCGCGGAATGGTGGTATGCGGGCAGCCGTGACGGGCAGATCAGAGCCGCAACTTTCGGCACTGCTTCGGATAAGGCAGTGCCGGGCGATTACACCGGCGACGGACGGACGGACTTTGCTTTTTGGCGTCCTTCGACCGGCGAATGGTTTGTCCTGCGTTCGGAAGATGGTTCGTTCTTTTCGTTCCCGTTCGGCGGTGTCGGCGATATTCCGGCGCCGGGCGATTATGACGGCGACGGCAGATTTGACGCGGCGGTTTTCCGACCGTCAACGGCGACCTGGTTCGTCAACCGGACAACCGCCGGAATTTTAATCGTAAATTTTGGCGCAAATGGCGACCGACCCGTTCCGAATGCCTTTGTGCCGTAAATTGTTTAACTAAATTTTTTTTCAGTAGATGAATTGTTATTGCTGTTCGGGGCAGAAATTTGCCGATTGCTGTCAGCCTTTTATAAACGGCATCGCCAAACCGCCGACGGCAGAAACGTTGATGCGTTCGCGCTACAGCGCTTACGCCACGGTTGATGTTCCATATATTTTGCGAACGACCCATCCTTCCACGCGCAAATTTTATGAGCCGCAATTGATCAGGCAATGGGCAGAATCAAGTTCATGGCAAAAATTGGAGATCTGGTCAACCACGCTCGGCGGCGTCAGAGACAAACGCGGAACGGTCGAGTTCAAAGCTTATTATTTGGACTCGGATCAGCAGCCGCAAATTCATCACGAATTTTCAAATTTTGTTAAAGAATTAGGTAAATGGTTTTTCGTCGACGGCAAAGTCGTCAAAACTTTATAGCTGAATTTTGGTCAAATTTAATGAATAATCCTGACAATCTCTTGAATTTTGTCGAGTGGGATGTCCGCAACTGGTCGCTCGCGCTGGATTTCTGGCTGGCGCATTCCGCCAAGCGTCTCTCGGATTGTTCGGTGCTCGAAATCGGCACGAATCTCGGCGGGC
>CADEFG010000086.1 GCA_902826505.1 uncultured Acidobacteriota bacterium | reverse complement strand
CCAAGGAGCAAATTGAGATCAATGCCTTGCTCAGCGTGATTTATCTGGCAATCGGGCAAAACGACGAGGCTTTGAAAATTGCGCTTCTCACCAGACAACTAAGCGAGGCGACCAAAAACAAATATTTTCAAGCAGTCGCGGCTAACGCGCTTGGCAGAATTTATCATCTTCAGGGAAATTATCCGCAAGCGATAATTCTTTTTGAAGAAACGATCAAATTTACCGAAGGCAGTAAACAAACGCGGGTCAATGCGCTTGGCTATCAAACGCTCGGTGCGGTTTATTACGAACTCGGTGATTTTCCACGCGCCGAACAAAATACCTTAAAAGCGATTGCGGTTCTCGAAAAAACCGCAACCAGTTTGGACAAACTTTTGGCGGCGGCATTGCTGGCGCAGATTTTTTTGCGACAGGAGAAATTTGCCGAAGCGAAAGCCAAGCTCGTCGAGATTTTGGAACTCGCAAAAGCGACTAAAAACCGGCTCATCGAAGCACAAGCCGAAATGCTGCTTGGAAATCTGGCACTCAAGGAAAGGAATTTCAACGAATCGTCACAAAAATTTTCGGCGGCTTTGAATGTCAATGTCCAAATCAAAGCCGTCGTCGGAATTGCACTTTCGCTGAAAGGTCTCGGCGAATCTTTTTACGGACTCGAAAACTTCGGGCAGGCGCAAAATATCTACGGGCAAACACTCGGTGTTTTCCGGCAAATCGGCAGTCCGACGGGCGAATCGGCGATTTTCGAGAATTTGATGAATTTGGAAAACAAAAAAGGAAACAAACGGTTAGCCGTTTTTTATGGAAAACAAAGCGTCAATTTGTTGCAAAACGTTCGCGGAAACATCAAAACACTCGAAGCCGAAATTCGAAAAAACTTTCTTTCATCGGTCGAAACATCGTATCGAACGCTTGCCGCACTCTTAATTGATGAAGGGCGAATTTCCGAAGCCCAGCACGTTTTGAGTTTGCTCAAACAAGAAGAATTTTACCAGTTTACGCAGCGCAGTCCCGAATCTTTTACCGGCACGCCGAACCAGCTTGCGCTAACCAAAGAAGAAACCGAAGCCGCGCAAAAATATAAAGAACTGACGGATAAAATTACGGTTATCACAAAACGCGTGACCGATCTCGAAATCGAACAACGCGAGCAGCCGCTTTCTGCTGAAAAACAAGCCGAAAAACAAAAACTGCAGCTTGAACTGGTCGCTTTGAACACGGGTTTCGTCAAATATTTGCAGGAGCTGGCGGGCGTTTTCAATCAGACCGCGCCGCCGGAAAAGGTTGAATTGATAAATGCCCCGACCAAAGTTTGGCAAAAAAAACTTGGGGAACTCGGGGCTGAGAACGTCTTGTTGACGACGCTTGTGGCGGAAAATCGATATTACGTGATAATGACGACGCCGACCACGCAAATAGCGCGAAATTTTGAAATTTCGCCAAACGTTCTCAACCAAAAAATTAAGAAAATGCGTGAAGTATTGGAAAATCCGCGAACCGAAGCGCTTTCCGCGACCCGGGAACTTTATCAAATTTTGGTCAAACCGATCGAAGCTGATCTTGAAAAACTAAACGCCAAAAACTTGCTCTGGTCGTTGGATGGCGCTTTGCGCTATGTGCCTTTTGCCGCGCTCCACGACGGTCAGAAACATTTGGTTGAAAAATATACGAATGTCGTCGTGACGCTCGCCCAACCGCCCAAAGAATTATATGGTTTGCCCCAAAATTGGCGGGCATTAGGCGCGGGCATTTCGGTCGCATTCGAAGAATTTGAACCTTTGGTAAATGTGCCGGGTGAATTAAAAAGCATCGTGCGGGACGAAACGGCAAAAAATTCAAAAACCGAAAAGGGGATTTTTGCCGGAAAAAGATTGCTTGATCAAGAATTTTCGCGGGAAAATTTAACAAACGCGCTGACCGAAAATTTTCAACTCGTTCATTTTGCCACCCATTTTGTTTTTCGACCCGGAAAAGATATTGATTCTTTTTTACTGCTCGGCAACGGTGAAAAATTGAGTCTTGCCGAATTAAGACGCGACAATTCTTTTAACTTTAGCAACCTCGATTTGTTGACGCTTTCAGCCTGCGAAACGGCTTTTAATGCCCCGAATGCCAACGGGGTCGAAGTTGAAAGTTTGGGTGTGATTGCGCAGCGACGCGGCGCAAAATCGATTCTCGCTTCGTTATGGGCAATAAAAGACAATGTCACACCAAAATTGATGGAAGAATTTTACCGGCGTTATGAAAGCGGAAACGGCAGAATTTCAAAAGCCGAAGCATTGCGGCAAGCACAAATTACGCTTCTTAAAAAAGGTAAAATAAACCAAAACTTTGCTCATCCTGCCTACTGGGCACCATTTATTATTTTGGGCGAATGGCGATAATCGTCAAATTTTGTAAAACTATTTTTTTTGAAAAGCTGTTTATTCCGAATCGCCGGTTTCTGGTTTTGCCGATTGTTTAGTTCGGAACAATTGATTTCGAAATTCGATAAAATCGCTCAGGATAATCGCGGCGGCTTCGCTGTCAACTCTGGTTTTTAACTCTTTGCCCGCAATTCCTTGTTTCCAGAGCCGTCCCCTGGCTTCATAGGTTGTCACGCGTTCATCTTGCAAAACGACCGGGATTTTCAAAGAAAGCGAAAAATTTCGCGCCAGCCGCCGCGCTTCCTGTGACATTTTACTTTCTGAACCGTCGGTGTTCAGCGGCAAACCCAAAACGAGTGTCACGGCATCAAAGTCGGCGAGTATTTCTTTGATTTGCAAGAGCAGTTTTTTCCAGCTCGTTCGAACGATGGTTTCGAGGGCGCGGGTCGTCAATTGGAATTCATCCGAAACGGCAACACCGATGCGTTTTGTCCCGAGGTCGAGGGCAACCAGTCTGCCTTTTGCCGGAACGGAAAAAACATCTAAAAATTCGGACGGATTAGTTGTTTGTTTCTCTTGCACGAATATTTTAGTTAGTAGATAATTGTTAATCGTCGGAAAGATTAACGTCAAATAGAATTGTTGGAAATTATTAAGAGGTAAAAGATGTCATTTCGCGGAAAAATAATCCTTGTTTCAATCTCGGCAACCATTGCTTTATACGCACTTGTCGGCGGTTTTGTCGGCAGTTATGTGAGAACCTACGCGCAACAGCCGATCAATGATTCGGGCGCCCAAATCCGAATTTTCGAATCGGTTTTGCAGCATATTCAAAACGATTATGTTGATGAGCCCAATTTAGAAAAGGTGCGTGCCGGAGCTTTGCGCGGTTTGGCTTACGGGCTTGATCCGTATTCATCTTATCTGACGGCTGACCAGGTTAAGGATTTTCAGGCGAAAAAACAAAACACGCTGGCAGGCATCGGCGCAGAGTTTTCGCAAATTTCATATTTGTATGTCGTTTCGGTCATCAAAGATTCACCGGCGGACAAAGCCGGTCTGAAAGCCGGAGATTTTATCGAATATATCGAAAATAAGGCGACCCGCGACGTTTCGCTTTATGATGCTCGCCAATTGATTCTCGGCGAAGCCGGTTCGGGCGTCAAACTTCGTGTGCTGCGCGCCGGCGCCAAACCGCAGACGATCACGGTTTCACGCGGAAATTATAAGATTCCGTCGGTTGAATCGAAGCTCGAAACCGGAAAAATCGGCATCATCAAAGTTTACAGCCTCGAAGACGGCGAAGCGAACGACATCAAAACTCAGGTTCAAAATTTGACAAAGCAAGGCGCGCAAAAAATCATCCTTGATTTGCGGGGCGTTGCGGCGGGGACGATCGGCGAAGCCGCTTCGGTTGCCAATTTATTTATTAAGGACGGCACGCTCGCACAGGTCATCGGACGCGAAAACAAGGTTCAGCAAACCTTTACGGCTGATCCGAATAAAGCAATTTTCGACGGCAAAGTCGTTGCCCTGATCGATCTGGGAACTGCGGGCGCGGGCGAAGTCATCGCTTCGGCGCTGCTTGACCGCAAACGCGGCGAAGTTGTCGGCGAAAAGAGTTTCGGTGCGGGAACCGAGCAGCAGTTGTTTACTTTGAAGGGCGGCGACGGTTTGCTTTTGACCGTTTCCAAATGGGCTTCGGCAAGCGGCAAGACATTTCTCGGCGAAGACCGCACCAATTCGGGCGTCAAACCTTCGGTCGAAGTCAAGAAACCCGACACGCCCGAACCGCTCGATGTCGAAGACCTTGTTGACCAGCAGGACGAACAACAACAAAATCCGCAGCCGACCGTAACGCCGACGCCGAAGGTCGAACAGCCGAAACCGACGGTTCAGGAAGACATTCAGATGAAGAAGGCGTTGGAGCTTTTACAAGATAAATCAGCGGTAAGAAGCGGTGAATAAGTAAAAATACATAAGTGAAAAGCCAAATAAAAGCGTCTTGACTGAGAGTTTAATCAGAACAAGGCGCTTTTTTACTTCACTGTTCCTTAAATGTTTGTTGTATTAAAACAAGAATGTTAAAATCAACTCCAAATGACGGAACAAAATTTTATCGTGCGCCCATTACAAGAAAAAGATTTATCCGAATGGTTCAGGTTGAGAAATATGTTGTGGGACGAATTAAGCGAAGATGAACATAAGGCTGAAATGCTCGATATTTATGAGCATAGCGATTCGCAATTGGTTTTGGTCGCGGAGAAAAACGATGGAAATCTGATCGGTTTTTTAGAAGCGAGTATTCGTCCGTTTGTCGAAGATTGTCATTCCGATTATGTCGGTTATCTCGAAGGCTGGTTTGTCGAACCCGGATACCGGCGTTACGGAATCGGTCGGGATTTAGTGCGCACAGCCGAGCGTTGGGCGCGAAAAAAGGGCTGTTCGGAGATGGCTTCGGATTCCGAGATCGGGAACGATTTAAGTTTGCAGGCGCATCTTAAACTCGGTTATGAAGAAACCTCGCGGCTTGTTCATTTGCGGAAAGATTTGGTTTAAGTGTATGAAATCACAAATTAACAGGGAAAAAATTGGTTTTTGGTTTTTGGTTTTTGGTTTTTGGTTAATTCTGTGTCTTCTTCCGAACGCGGCATTTGCGCAATCAACGAATCAAAATTTCCCGACCGCTATCACCACCAACGAGATCAGCGGAACGATTAAAGCGCGCGACGTCGGCGATTCGCGTCTGACGAGTTATTTTTACGTTTTTAACGGCAATCAAGGCGATATTTTTATCAATGTCGTGACAAAAAATCTTGACGGCGATATCGATATTTTTACCGCCGACAATTTAAAACCGCTCACGAAAATAACGGTTTACTCGGACAATCCCGACGGCGAAACGGGTCGCGTCGTTTACCTCAGACAACCGCAAAAACTGATTTTAAGAATCGAGGGCAAAACTCCGACCGACGAACCCGCGACATTTCGGATAAAATTTGCCGGAAGTTTTCAAGCCGTAACTGAGCGGATTGCCGAAACCGAAGAATCCAAAACGCCCGAAGTAAAAAATAACGAGGAAGGCGAAGTTCGCGTCAATTCGGTCGGGACAATCATCGAAACAAAACCGAAACCGACGCCGACACCAAAACCGACGACCGCCAAAGTTGAAAAGGAAGAGCCTGAAAAAGTTGAAGAAAAGCCCGATAAAGTAGAAACGGAGGAAACCGAAACCGCGAAAAAGCCGGAAGTCGTGGAAAAAGAAAAATCCGAAGAAGCACAGAAAGAAACGAAAAAATTTGAAGTTGTCGTGACAGAAAATCTTCCGAACTCCGAAAAAACCGAAACCGTTGCCGACAATTCCAAAGATGACAAAAAGGCTGCCGAAACGGACAAATCCGAAACCGTCGAAACCGTCAAAAAACGAGTAAATCCGAAAAAGCCGAAAACTTCGCCGACCACCAAAAAGGAAACAAAGCCCAAACAAACACCTAAACAAACGGAAACAACGATCGAACCGGGTTTGCTTGAAAATATTCGGCTGGTAATTTTATTCAAAGACGGCACAAAAATCGAACGTCCGATGAGCGAAGTTCTCAAAGTCAGTGTTGACAAGGGAATTTTGACGGTTATTTCAAAAGACGGATCAATCGGTCGATTTTCGATTCTCGACGTTGCGAAAATGACAATTGAATAATGTCGGAAAATCGTTTCATCGGCGTTAAATTTTTTCTAAAAACAACCTAAATGATCGAGCCGAAATCGAACGATCTGCACGACGAACTTCGTTTTCAAGATTTAATAAAGATTTTGAGTTTTGTCGAACCGAAGTTCAGAATTTTTATGTTGATGAAAGCAATTCTTTCAATCTGCCGACCAACTGGCTTTTCGGATTGGCTTGTTCGAGCTGGGTTAAATATTTTTTTGCATTTTCGAGGTCGCTTTTTTTGTAATAGGCAATCGCCAAATTATAGAGCGTCGGTTCGTGTTTCGAATTGATCGCCAGGGCAGTTTGAAATTCTTTGATGGCGCGGTCGTAATCAGGGTTCGCGCGCTCGACAAACGTGATTCCGAGATCGGTTCTGACGCCGACATCATCGGATTTTTTCTCGATCGCCTGTAAATAAAAAACTTCGGCTTTTTCAAAATCTCCGATGTCAAAAAACGAGTTTCCGAGCCGTACGATCTTTTCGTATTCGGTCGGTTTGAGCGCGGCGGCTGTGCCATAAAATTCGGCGGCTTTTTGAAATCCCTGGATTTTACGATAAAGATCGCCGGCTTTCATCTGTGCCTCGAAATTTTCAGGTTCTTTTTTGGCTTTTTCAAGCGTTTCCGTCACGTCCGGCAGCATCGCGGCGTTTGGTTCCTTGACGCTGACGGCTTGCGTCTGCTGATTTAAAAACGGCGCTTCCGCCGGATTTTGAGCAAAATCGGATTTCAGACCGGCATTCCGGTTGATGTTGTTCGATACGTAAAAGCCGATAAAAAAACCGGCAACCAAACAACCTGCCGCGACTAAAAGATGTTTATACATTTATTATTACTGCGTTTTGAAGCGTTTAAAATAAACCGCTTTGGTATTTTCACGGTCGAACAAAACGGATTTATCGTCAAATCTGTTATATTCGTCGATATTTACGAATTCGTATTTCAGATCCGGCTCGCCGACAATTTCCCAACCTTCGCTGCCGAGTTGGACGACGGCTTTTTGAAAGGCGATTTCGCTTGCTTTCAAACTCGCGTCCTTACGGGTTTGAAAAGATTCCTGCAAAGCACGCTCCTGTAAATATAAACCGTAATCAAGGTCGTATTTGATTTCCAAACGGCGGCATCCGCTCGACTGCAAATAGCAAATTTCCGCCATCCCGTAAATTTTATTCAATTTATCCTTCGCCGGATTAAACGAATATGCCGACGTGATCGCGGCATATTCCCATTGAGTTCGCACCGCTTTTTGCGCCGAACCGGTCAAATTTAGCGACAAATATCCAAAACAACCAATTAAACTTAAACAAACTGCAAGAAACACAAACTTTACGGGTTTCATAAATATTCTCCTTTTGAAAATTTGATAAACCAAATCTTATCACCAATTTCAAGCGAGAAAGTTGCACAAATTTTAGGCATAACTATGCAAACCGGGAAGCAAATAGCTGACGCCGAGATATGTAAAGATTACGAGCAAAAATCCGACAATCGCAAAATACGCCGAGCTTCTGCCGCGCCAGCCGCGTGAAATTCGCGTGTGCAAAAATGCGGCGTAAGTCAGCCACGCGACCAACGCGCCGGTTTCTTTCGAGTCAAAGCCCCATGGTCTGCCCCACGATTCGTTTGCCCAGATCGCGCCGGTAATCAACAGCATCGCCAAACCCGCGAACGCGAGACAGGCGGTTTTATACATCAAACCGTCGAGCGATTCGAGCGACGGCAATCGCTCGCGCAGTTTTTCGGTGCGGAATGAAAATAAGATCACGAAAAACGTGCCGGCGAGCGCGGTAATTAAACCGGCGAGTTCGACGGGATTCGTATTCAAACTGAGAAACATTTTATCGCCGTTATTTTGAAAAAATTGACGTCCGTTCTGGTCAAATTGTTTCGGCGTCAATGCCGCAAATTCCTGTGCGGAAAATCCCTGTTTTGAAGCCAGTTCTTTCCCGACCGAGCCGAATTGTCCTTGATTTTGAGCAAGCTGGGCTTGCAGCTGCGGATAAATATTGCCGGCGGATTTGATGCCCGAAACCAAAAAGATAACGGCTAAAATCTGGGTGACAAGCGCGGCTTTTAATAAAATATGTCCGGCTTTTTTAGCACTTTCGTTGTTTTGATAATGAAATAAAAGAAACGCGACGATCACGCCGACCAGTAAAATTCCCGAAACGACCAAAGCCCAGCCGACAAACGGAATTTCAAAACGGAAAAAAGCGTTGAAGGGTTTTCCGCCGTTCGGGTTGGGCATAAAAGTTCCGGCGCGGTAAACGGCTTGCGTAAAAACCGAAGCGCCGCTGATCGAACCGATCACGGCGATGGCGAAAACACTCGAAAAAATCGCCATCGATTCAACTTTCACCCTATCTTTCAGCAAATAAATGACGGCTATCGCAAAACAAACCAACGCGACGCCGTAGCTTAAACTCGCGACGCCGACATGGATCGGTCGCCAATAAGAATCGAGCACCGGCGGCAAATCGATAAATTCCGAGCCGATAAATCGTGCCAACGTCAGAATCAAAGCCGCGAGCGGCAGGGTGAACGCACTCAAAAATTGAAAATTTTTGCGGTTTGCCAAAATAAGCGTAAAAATTCCCGCGCCAAAGGCAAAAGCGAGGCTCAGATCATAAAGATTGGCAAACGGAATATACCGAAAAACCCACGGATTTTCAGGGTTTCCGCTGGCGCGAAGCATTGTCAGCTCGCGGTCGTAAGCGGCAACCCAGCGCAGCAGCCAACTTGCCAGATTAAAGAAAACGCCGAGCGTCGCGCCCCACAAACCGATCTTTTGCGCCATTTCCGAAGGCGCATAAAGATTGGTCAGTTGAAAGAGCGCGGCAAGAATATAACAAGCCAGCGCCAACATCATCAGCGCCGTATCGGTGATAAAATTGGCGCCGATCTGCAACCGCAGACCGAGCATCAAAAATGCGCCGACGATCACCAAAATCGCCGGTAAATAATTTTTGAAATTTGACGTTTTCGCTGAATTTTCGCCCTTTGGAAAAATTTCGTTTTGAATTCTTGTAACTTCTTCCATAACCTTTAATCCTTGCTAATTTTTAGCTTCTGACGTTTGACCGGGCGCAATTGATTCAATAATTGTTTTGAATTTATCTTCAAGCGCCTGATTGTTTCGATTGGTATTTCCGCCGAAAACGATCTCAAATTCATTATCCGCTTTTTTCTCGATCAATGCCCAAATTCGGCGGTGCGAAAAGAAAAAGACGAAAACCAAAGCGCCGATCAAACCGAAACCACCGATATACCAGGCAATAAACGCGGCATTAAACGGGTCGTATTTGATCGAAAGTACGTGCGCCAAAGGTGATTTTTCAAAACTAGCCAGGTGCCAACGGTAACCGGCTTTCGGCGCATTGACCGGTGCATTGTCGGGTAATTTATTGGCAAAAGCAAAAACCTTCGTCGTTTCGCCGGTCGGCGGCGTGACGTCAAGAATAACGACCGGATTGGCATAATCGCCGCTTTTCGTCGAAGGCTGACCGCCCTGCATGATAAAATCGGGCAAAAATGTACTGTAGGCTATCTTTGTCCCGTCGGGCAATTCAGCGGTTTCGTTGCGTTTCAAATTAACCGTAACGATTTTTTCGCCTTCTTTTTCAGGTTTTAATTCCAGCGTCATCGTGCTTGCACTGCCCATCGTAATTGCGCTTGCCTGAAAAAAGCGATAACCGCGGTAAGAATACGGTTTGTTCAAACTGACATCGGCGATCGTCTGCCCGTATTGCGGATCGTCAATTTTGATCTGCGTTCGCCAATCGAGCGTGTTCGTAATATCGATCGTGCCGTTCGGATCGATCAGTTTTTGCTCGATCTCGGTGCAGGTGATCGTGAAAGGAAGCTGGACATTGTAGCGTTCCTGACGATCGAGGTTGATTTCGATCAACTGGATCGCATTCGTCGTTTGGGAAACGCTAAAATCCCGCAGAATCGCCGGATTGTTATCGGGTGTCAAACGAATATCGGCATCAAAACCGGTCTGAAGCGCGACAAAATGTCCCAAAAACAAAGTCAGCAAAAAGACGTGAACGATATACGCTCCGATTCGATTCCATTTTCCGCTTTCGCCGAAGACATAAAGGAATTTTTTACTTTCGGTTTTGTTAAAATCCTTTTTTCCTTCATCGTCGGTCGCGTAAAACGTGCTCGTTTCTTCAGTAATGCGCGAATTTAAGCCGTTTTGTTTGAGAGTTTCGCGGATTTTCCCGGCAACATCGGTTTCGTTCGTGCCGTTGATTTTGACAACCGCCGTTTGTTCCTGGTTAAGCAGCCACCCGCGGGTTGCCGAAAGTTTCGGTTCGGCGATATATTTCCAAGCCGACGGAAAACGGTCGATCGAAGCTAAAATGATATTTAGCGAAAGCATGAGGAGAATAAATAAAAAATACCAGGAATGGTAAATATCAAAAATTCCGAGAAAACCGTAAACCAGTTTTTCGGCGGGCGTGCGCATCGCATACGAAGCGTCGAAGCCTTCGACGTTCTGCTGGATAAAAAGCATCCCGATCATCGAAAGCGCGACCAGCATGCAAAGCAACACGACGCCGAAACGCACCGAACTCAAAAAATTCAAAATGCGGTCGGGCAGCGCGGTTTTGGGTTTTGAAATCTCTTTTGGTTTTATTGATTCTTCAACTACAGACATCTTATGTAAAAATCATATCCTAGCAGATTTTGTTTGTCATCCCGTTAAAAATAAGTTCAGGTATTATGGAAAAAAATACCGGTTTATAAAAGTTAAGTTTGGAAATTTGATTTTAACAAGCTATTCTTGTTAAAACAACCTTTCTTTTGATGAGTTTTAAATGGATATAATTACGGCAGAAATTGAGGAAACGAAAACTACCGGCGTGCGCGAAAAACTCGCCGCTTATTTTGAACTGACCAAACCGCGAATTGCCTTTATGCTGGTGCTGACATCGGCGGCGGGATTTTATCTGGGAAGTTATCAGGGTTTTAATTTTAACCTATTTATTAACTCGATGATCGGCATCGCGCTATTGGCATTCGGCGTGGCGACGCTCAATCAATATATCGAAAGAAAAACCGACGCTTTAATGGATCGAACCGCCAAACGTCCGCTGCCGACCAGCAAAATAACCCCCAACGAAGCGTTGATCTTCGGGATCGTGCAATGCGCGGTTTCTGAACTTTATCTTTTTTTCCTGGTCAATAGCCTGACGGCATTTTTGGGTTTGGTCGTCATCGTCGGGTATGTTTTTTTATATACGCCTTTGAAAACCAAAACCTCGGCTTCGACGGCAATCGGTGCGCTTCCGGGCGCCATGCCGCCGTTGATGGGGTGGACATCTGCTGCCGACAGTATTACTTTCGGCGCCTGGACGCTTTTTGCAATATTATTTTTATGGCAATTTCCGCATTTTTTGGCGATCGCCACAATGTACAAAGATCAG
>CADEFG010000085.1 GCA_902826505.1 uncultured Acidobacteriota bacterium | reverse complement strand
AAGGTTGTACCTAAAATAGTAAGAGTAACATAGTCAATTGGCTCCAATTCTAGTGCATCCTTCAGATATGTTAAAGCATTTTCAAATTGTCCCATCTTGTAAAATAATCTGCCAATTCGTTTGTAAGTAGGAAAAGATAAGGGATCAATTAGCATAATTTGTTGTAATTCTTTTAGGGCTTCTGAAAACTTTTCTGATAAAACCAAAAAATCCGAATAACAATAACGAGCAATTAAGCAATTAGGATTTAAGATTAGAGCAAATTGAAAATGTTTTTTAGCCTCCTGAAAATTCCATTCCAAATACATTTTTCTTCTTCCATGCATCGCTTGCACGACATCAATATTCTGATCTAACTCCGATAAAACGCTTAAGAGCGGGTTGATTTTGATCAAAACATCCTTGTAAGAAATATAATCGGAAAAGTAGAGTGAAAAATAACATTCAATCATTTCAACGTATGAGTAAACATTGGTTGGGTCGTAGGAAACTGATTTCGCAAAACAATCAATCGCTCTGTAAATATCTTCCTCCTTCCATTTTTCTAACAGATACTTTCCTTTCAAATAAAGCCGGTATGACTCGGGATTGTTTGTAATAGAGTTGGTGAGCAAATTATGGGCGATATTGCCAATTTCCGACCGTAGTTTTTCCGACACGGCGAAAATTATCTTTTCCTGAACCTCAATTATGTCCGAAAACGGATGATTGAGCTGGGTGCCCCAAATTTGCGTCCCGTCGGCGACATTTATCAACTCGATGCTGATCATCAGGTTGTCCTTTATAATTCTGACGCGTCCGGTTAAAATGGTTGCCACCCCAAGCGTTTCCCCGACTTCTTTTGAATCTGTTTCTTTATTTTTGTAACGGAAAACGGTGTTGCGGGCAATGACCTTGAGACCGGAAATGCGCGAGAGACTATTGATAAAACTTTCCGTCAAACCATCGGCTAAATAATCAATTTCCAGATCTCTGCTTTCATTTTCGAGCGGCAGTACGGCGATCGAGTCAAATGTAAATTGATCGGAAGTTTTATCTGGCGGCGGGCTGCTTTCAGCGGGCAGATGTTTGCGCCATTCCTCATCGCTGACCGCTTTGACCGATGATACAAAACGATAGCCGCTTCCCTGAACGGTTTCGATAAAAGGTTCGGTTTTGCTTGAATCCAATAATCGGCGGAGTTTTGAAATATGGACGGCGAGATTTCCTTCTTCGACAAAACTGCCGTTCCAGACTTCGCCTAAAATTTCATCTTTGGTGACGACCTCGCCGCATTTTTCAACCAACAGCCGAATCACGTCAAAGGTTTTCGGGGTCAGTTCAAGAAATTTTCCGTTCTTTAAAATCCGCCGCTCGGTCAGATTAAGATAACAATTACTGAATCTGTAAATTTTCATATTAGGAGAATACTCTTTCAGTTTTATGTAAATAACCGGGTGTCAATAATCGCTAAAGATAATAACACATTCCAAAACGCTTTAAGAATCATAAGGATATTTTTAGATTTATTAAGAACAATTAATCTCAATTAAAGATTTTTTCATTTCTTCGATCTAAGCTGAAAACATTCGGAAAACTTGAATCTCAGGCAAATAAAAGTTCGCTACGGCGAAGCCCGAACTCCCGTTCTCCGCTTTATTGGTTGTTAACCCGAGGCGACAGTCTCGGGCAAGTCTTTAAATCAAAGGAGGAAGAAAATGAAAAGAAAAAACATCATAACAATGTTTCTCGCGATAGCTTTCATTGCTATCGGCATGGTTATCGGAAATCAGTCACAATTAACGAGAGGTTTGTTTAATTTTGAGCCGGAGGTAAATGCTCAAACATTTTCTCAAATTCCTTCTCATATTCTTTATGACCAACTTTTTCGGCTGGTCATAAATTTTCGCAAAAAGGCGGAAGAACAACGGTTAACGGGCGAAAGCGTGACTTCGCTCAAGGATTATTTCAAAGACGAAGCAAAACTGACGGACTCTCAGAATCAGAAACTCGAGCAATTGGCGATCGAATACCTCCAGGAAGTAGAGCCGATCGACCGTCAAGCAAGACAGATCATTGATCAACTCCGCCGGCAATTTCAAGACGGCTGGGTCAACGAAGGGCAACAGGTTCCGCCGCCGCCGATCGAATTAGCGGCTCTGCAGGAGCAAAGAAACGCGCTCGCGGTGAGCTATCAGGAAAAACTACAGGAATTGTTCGGGAAGGACGATTTTGAATCGTTCGATAATTTTGTCCGGCAAAATTTCGCCCAAAACTTTCAGGCAATCGGAAAAATTCCAAAATAATAAAGGAGGCAGCCATGAAAAAACTACTAATCGTATCGTTACTTTCGTTAATTTTGGTATTTGGAATCAGCATCCAGCAAGCCGACGCGCAAACGGTATTTGGAATTTCAATCGTCAGGTATAACAGCACGACGCGGATTGTGGACGGTTATTCGGGCACCTGGCTGGATTATTACGCGGGATATTACTACGATCCGGAAGTGCGTGGCGATCTTTACCGGACGGATAATCCGGAAACTTCCCTGGATAGCGGTTCCAGCATCGGCTGGGCGGACATCATCCCCGCCGAAGTTTATCTTGATACGACAAATTATCAGGAAGGAAAAACTTACTGCACGTACAGCCAGCATTTTATTTTGGCTTATTATTACTACACGGCAACAAATTTCTGGTTTGACCCGTTTCGCTACAGCTCGTTCATCTATACGGGCGGCGGACCCTGGGGCGGCTTTCCGTTTAGTTATTATTACGTGCAGCCGCGTCGTTACCGGCTTGGTTGGACACAAGCCTGTATCGCAATTCCGGTCACTCCGCCCACACCGACTCCCACACCCCCAACTCCCACGCCGACACCTTGCGACCCAAATCTCGGAGGTTTATGTCAGGGCGAAAATATGAGTTTGACGGTTTTACCGGAGACCATTAAACCGACAGGTGTGACCGGCGGAACTGAAAAAGCAAAAGTGACCGTTCGGATTACGAACTGGCAGGGAAATCCGGTCGCGAACAGAGATGTCAGATTGAATTTGGTGTTGAGACCACTTCAGCGTGATTTTGGCGGTCATATTTACTCGGAACATACCGGTGAAAAACCAATCGGAAAATTAGAGAAAGTAACAGGAAGGACAAACTCAAACGGCGTCTTTGAAACTTTCTACAGTCCGCCTCACATTTCGGGTGCGGTCGGCATCGACGGAATCAGCACACGGTCACGTGATTCTACCGACATCAAGGTTGGACTTTCTTCGCTTGTTCTGCTTGAAGAGGGTGAAAATTATCATCTTGTCGGGCAGACCCTCGCGCATCCGGTAAATCACTATGGAACGCCGCGTGCGGTTAATGCTCATCCGCTGATCGCGAACGATTACAAGGCGCTATACTATGAAGAAAATCCGATCCCCGAAAACGATAAACTGGCTTATAATGATATGAGTCTAATTTGGGGTGGAAAATTCGATCTTTCCGAAAAATGGGGTCCCGGGGGCGAACATGGCGAACATCGGGAAGGTATTAACACCGATGTGCGCTGTTGCCGGAATCCGGGAAATGTACCGAGAAATCGTTGGGCGGCTTTGAATGTTATTTTTAGGACACGCGGGTCAAATCGAACAAATGACGAAACAGGAAGTTCCACGGCTCCGCATTGGCATTTGCGATTTGAGAGCTTTTTAGCTCAGGATGGCTCATCGCAAATTCAAAACGGTATTAGTCAAAATTCTGGCAATTTCGGCGAGTTGAATCCCGCACCCGTCACCACGCATTATTTTGTCGAGTTTGTTTGGTGGAGTGTTTTTGACCACGAATCTACTCAGGAGGAATGGTCAAATTGGCACCCGCAGATAGTCGCGGCAAAAGCGCAGGGAAACTCGCAACTTTTGGAAAAGGTCAAAGCCTTTGAACAAGAGCTTTTCAGCTCGAGCCAATATGCTGCCCGCAACCGAACGAACGAAGAGTTTATCGAAGATGTTTTCTATGCGCATCTTCAGAGACCGCCGACGCAAGCGGAACAAGACTCTTGGCTGAGTTATCTGCAAAATCTTCCGCCTTCGATTCCGCAACATCGGAGAAGGCTGAGATTGATCAGCGAAATTGAATTATCTACAGAGTTTGAGGAAACGGTTCTGAGGATTGTTGATGAAACAACCCCGCCTGAACCAACTCCCGCGCCTTAAAACTTTGAAAATAATTCAATGCAAGGCAGAAAAATTTCTGCCTTGCAAACAAAATCATCAACCAACAAGGAGAGAAGACATGAATTATTATCTGTTGATTTTAGCGCTGCTTTTTCAATTTAGCTGCCATACTTCCGCCCAACAAATGAAAGCCGAGCGGAAAATATTTCAAAAAAGTACGGTCATCATAAAATCTCCGACGACTTATTTGAAACGGAAAACGGAAAAGGGCGAATACGACCCCAAACCGCAGTTCGTCTTGATCGATGAAAAATCAGGCAAATATGAGCTTCGATGGATTGGCGACGACGGCAAGGAAAAAGTTATTAATTATCAAAGGGCTGACGCGCTCGAGGCTTTGGTCGAAGCACGGGTTGAAAAAGAAACTGGAGGACAGTTTGTCTATAAATATCTGCTCAGGAATTTGCCGGCGAGCCCGACCTATTTGAGCAGTTTTACCGTTCAAACATTTGCCGGCGATGTCAAAGTCACCAAACTCGACGGTGTTTATATCGGCGATATGACAACTTCTCTGAAGGGCTTTAATGAAGGCGTTTGGTGGCATTATGGAATTCTCGGAGACAATTTGCTGAAAATCGATCCGGGCAAGACGATCGAACTTAGTCTGGTTTCGGCGGCTTTACCCGGAATCGTCGGATGTCGCGCCACCGCCGGTGAATTGACGCTCAAAGGCGCCGGCGAGCATATGCCGTCGGAGCTGGAAGCATCAATGCCGGGCTACGAAGAATGGGCAAAAGGCTACACCATCGGACCGGTTGAACGGCTAGCCGCGCTCGGCAGATCTGAAAGGGCAAAATATGTTTTGGAAAATCTGCCGAAATTTCAAGACGCCGGCTGGATCGGCAGTGAGGCGGCAAAAAAATACGAGGCAATTCTTAAAATGAAAGATTTAGCAACCGCTTTGTCGGAGGCTGAAAAAGACCATGAAAATGGAGTAGTGACAAGCGAGGTTTATCATATCATCGAAGGATTGAGCCGGTAATTTTCGGGCAGCAGTTTAAGAAAAGAAATTTTATCCGAAAAATTCACGAAAAAAGGAGAAAGCACAATGGGCGAAAATCGAAAATCAATTAGCTTTTCACAGACGGATATTGATGCGATAAATCAGACGATTGCGACTTTGGCGGAAAAACTGCAGCCGGTTTTTTTGGGATTGGATATTGAAGACCGGAAATACGGAGTGAAGGTCAGCGAAAATAGTCTTTCGTTTGTCGAAAGGTCAATTCAGTATGCCGAATTGAACAGGGAATTTCTCCCGCCGACGATTGTTTTGGGAGAAATGAAGCAGAGTTTTACGGCGTTCCAGGTGTTGAGCGGTTTTTTACGACCACTTCAGCAAATCACCAAAAATCTCGACGACCTGGCGGCGCGCTGCGGAGGTGAAGCGATCATCGCGAGTCTCGGGTATTACAATTCGGTCAGACAAGCCGTTAAGATGAGTGTGCCGCATGCTTCGACGATCTACGAGGATTTGAGCCAAAGATTTAAGACGCAAAAGCCGCGCCGATTTAAGACCGAAACGGTCAAGTAGTCCGATTCGAGCTCCCCCACCGCAAAGGAGTGAAGAGATTTAGAAATTTAAAAACTTTTCGCTCTTTTGCCGGTCTGACCGCTTGAAAATTTTGAATAAATTTATTGTTTGGCTGTTATTTTGCGACTTTTTGTAAATAAACCGGCGAAAGCCGCCGCAGATTTTCGACCGCTTTCGGCAGAATTTCCAAAAGGTATTCGACATCTTCCGGCGTGTTTTCTTTGCCGAAACTAAAGCGGATCGCGCCGCGGGCGAGTTCGTCGTTTCTGCCGAGCGCGCGGATGACGGGCGATGGTTCAAGCGAACCGGAAGAACACGCCGAACCGGTCGAAACGGCGATGCCCTGCATATCGAGATTGATCAGCAAACCTTCGCCTTCGATAAAACGGAACGAGATATTGGCGATATTCGGCAGACGACTCCCGCGTTTGCCGTTGAAAACGAAGTCGGTCATCTTCTCGCCGACTTCGTTTTCAAAACTGTTTCGTAATTCGGTCAAGCGTGCGGCGTCTGCCGCGAGATTCTTTTTGGCAAGCTCGCAAGCCTTGCCGAAAGCGGCGATATAGGGAACGTTTTCGGTGCCGCCGCGCCGTTCGCGTTCCTGATGCCCGCCGATGTTTTGTTTATGCAACCGAACGCCGCGCCGGACATAAAGTGCGCCGACCCCTTTCGGCGCGTAGATCTTATGGGCTGAAACGGATAATAAATCACAATTGATCTCTTCGACATCCGTCGGAATTTTGCCGGCGGCTTGGACGGCGTCGGTGTGAAACCAGATCTTTTTGCCCGTTTCTTTTAGTTCGCGAACAATTCTGCCGATTTCTGCGACCGGCTGGATCGTGCCGATTTCGTTGTTTGCCATCATTACGGAAATTAAAATCGTGTCTTCCCGGATGGCATTCTTTAAATCTTCGATCTTTACGATCCCGTCTTCGTAAACGGGCAGATAAGTAACCTCAAATCCGCGTTTTTCCAGATCGATACAAACTTCCTTGACCGCGGAATGTTCGATCTCGGACGTAATAATATGTTTGCCGTATTTGTCGTTTGCTTCGACGAGTCCGCGAATAGCAAGATTGTTGGCTTCCGTGCCGCCCGATGTGAAAACGATTTCGGCGGGGCGCGCATTGACGAGTTCGGCGACTTGGTGACGCGCCCGATCGACGGCGGCGCGGGCTTCCTGACCAAAGAAATGGATGCTCGAAGCATTACCGAATTTTTCGGTCAAAAAGGGAAGCATCGCTTCAAAAACTTCCTTATCGATCGGCGTCGTGGCTGAATTATCCAAATAGACTCTGCGAAACATTTCATGATTTTAACGCGCCGAGCCGGGAAAAAGAAAGGGAGAAAAGAAAATTGGGAGAAGGGCGAACTTGTTTTCAGGACGCTTCTTAAAAGTTGAGCGCCGTAAAGTTCAATTCGGTCAATTCCTCGTTGATCGTGATGACCTGCGGCGCAAAGGTAAATCGTTTGGAAACGACCTGAAAAACATAGGTTTGTCCGATCTCAATGTCATCGAAGCGGAAATAGCCGAACGAACCGGTTCGGAAGGTTCGGCTATTCCCATTTGAATCGGTCATCGTGACGATCGCGTTTTGCAGACCTCTGCCGTCAGCGGTTAAAACTTTGCCCGAAACGGAAACATTCGCCGCCGTCGGCGCTTGCAGCTCATACGCGCCGATGTCCGAGGCATCGCCGCCTGCGGCATTCGGGATCGACCCGATATCGACCGGACGCATTGCGCCGCGTTGGTCGGTGACGAGCGGCGGTAAGATATATTCAGCGAACGGAACGGTCACCGCGCCGCCCTTATCAACCGCCGGACTGCCGGCAAGCAAAGCGTGCGTCGGTGTATTGCCGCCATTATTGCCGAGTGCGCCGAGCAGCGGATCGAGCGGCGCGGCGCCCGTGCCGGTTTGATTTTGATTCGCGCCGGAAAAACCGGTTGCCGTTCCGAGATTACCGACGAGATTGAAGGCGGAAGTCGGATCGAAAGCGCCTGCCGTGTCAGGACGCGTTGCATTGTTTTGATTAGCGGCAATGATCGAATTGCGAACTGTCACGGTTCCGGCATTGCGGAACAGACCGCTCGCGCTTGCGGCACCGGCGGCGGAGTTGTTGGTAATCGTCGAATTGATGATCGAAGTGATCGCCTCGGCGCGGACGCCGCCGCCGTTGCTGTTGCCGTTCGGTGCGGAATTGCCCGAAACGGTCGTATTGATCAGCGTCAACGAATTGATGCTGTGGATGCCGCCGCCGGTCGTGCCCGCCGGATTGTTGGCAGTGTTGGCGGAAATGGTCGAACCGATCACAGTCAGCGGACTGCTCGAATAGATCCCGCCGCCAAGATTCGGGGCGGAATTTCCGGTGACGACACTGTTCGAAAGCGTCAGGTTGCCGCCGACATTGGCGATGCCGCCACCGCTGCCGCCGTTCGAGGCATTGCCGCCGGTGATGGTCATGCCGCTCAGATTAACGGTTCCGCCGGTGATCAAAAAGACGCGTCCGGTGTTATTGGCATTGATCGTCAGGAGATTTGCTCCCGCACCGTTGATGGTCAGATCTTTGTTGACGAGAATTTCGCCGCTCGTCAAGGTGATGGTTTGCGCTGCGTTGAAAACAGGTGAAAACGTCACCGTTCCGGTCGGGCAAACATCAACGAATGCTTGCCGCAGAGAACCGGCGCCGCCGTTGTTGATGTTCGTCACGATTATGTTCATTCCGCAAACCTGGTGCGAAACGCCCGGCGAAGTACTCGTCGCAAAATTCGGATTGCCTTCGTAAGTTGCCGTCAATATCCGGTTACCGATGGTTGAAAGGGCAAGCGTGCATTGACCGGCGGCAACGGTTCCGACACAGGAATTGACGCCGTCCGAAACGGTTACGTTACGGCTTGGCGTGCCCGCGCCGGGCGCGACCGCCGCGACTGTATAGTTGACGACGACATTTTGACTGGTACTTGACGGGTCAGGCGAATCGGAAGTTATGACAGTTGTTGTTGAAGCCTGATTGATCGTATGCGAAACGCCAGCCGAAACCGGACTTGCGTTGAAATTCAAATCGCCGTTATAGACGGCGGTCAAGGTTCGCAACCCGACTGCATTGCCCGGCAGATTGCAGCTCGTTGCCGGCAATGTGATCGTGCAGTTATTCGTGCCGTCCGAGACGGTGATCGTGCCGCCCGGCGTGCCCGCGCCCGGAGAATTGACCGCGACGCTTGCCGAAACCGCATAATTTTGTCCGAAAACCGACGGGTCGGGCGTATCGGCGGTAATCTGCGCGGTCGTCGAGGCTTTATTGACCGTGTGTGAAATGCTGGTCGAAACCGGACTCGCGTTGAAATTCGCGTCGCCGTTATAAACGGCAGTCAGATTTTTGACGCCGACCGAGGTGCTGATCAAATTACAGCTCGTCGCCGGAAGCGTTGCCACACAGGATTGCGAGCCATCGGAAACCGTGACCGTGCCGCTCGGCGTGCCCGCGCCGGGTGCCGTGACCGCCGGTGCATTAAACGAAACCGTATAAGATTGTCCCGGAACGGTCGGATCAGGCGTGTCGGAATTGATCGTGATCGTCGTGTTTGCCTTATTAATGGTGATCGCCGCCGCCGCCGTTTGATTGTCAACCAGGGCATTGGCGCTGCCGGCGCCCGCCGCGTTCGCGGTAAAAGTCGCGGTTGCCGTCCCGTTTGGTTGAATCACGGCTTGCGCTCCTGAAAGCGTGCCGCGCACCGCGCCGTTAAACGTGACCGGCAATCCGCGGAGCCGTGAAATATTTGCCAAAGTGAGCACATTGTTCGCCGAATCGCGCAGGAAACTCGCCGTCAAAACGGTCGCTTGTCCGGTCACGAGCGGAGTCGTTGTCGGTGTGTGCGACAAAACAATGCGCGGATTGGTCGTGATGCTGCCGGCAGGTCCGTTGACCGAATCGCAGCCCGCATTGCCCGGACCATTATTGCAGCCCCACCAGTTTTGGGTCGCGTCGATCGTGCCGAGCGTACCGAGTGATTGATAAACACCGGTCGCGCCGCCGGTCGCCGTGTTGCCCGTGATCCGGTTGAATTTGGCGGTGATCGGATTGGCGCTCGAAGAGGTGATCGCGCCGCCGAGCCCGTTGCTCGCGGCATTTGCCTGATTGCCCGTAAAACTGTTGTTCGTGATCGTTACCGTGCGCGGCGTTTGCGTCGTCGTCACGGTCACACTGAGTCCGCCGCCCGCCCCAGCGTTCGACGCGCCGGCGCGGTTGTTGGTAAAGGTCGAATTGGTAACGGTCAAACCGCCCTGACCGGCTGCCCCGCCCAAATTGAGCAAATTATAATCGACGCCGCCGCCGACGCCTTTATTGGCGGCGGCACTGCCCGCCGTGTTGTTATTGAAAGTGCAGCTGTCGATGTTCAGGAAACCGCCACCCGCCCATTCGACGGCGCCGCCTTTGGCAGTTATGGCGTTGATGTCGGAATTGTTCTCGAAAATGCAGTTCGCGAGATTGAGCGTGTTGCCGGGTCCGCCGCCGATCAGACCGCCGCCGCCGAAATTGTCCGAAGGCGAATTGCCGCCCGTAATTCTGACACCCGAAATCGTGACGACAACGTTTGCCGCAAGTGACGGATTGAGATCGATGACACGGCGGTTGGCGAGAGTTTGATTAATTGTGGTGATTGCCGCGCCCGCGCCCGTGATGGTCGTGCTGAGGTTTGTCGCGGTGCCGACGGAAAGCTCGTTGATCGACAAATTATAAGTGCCGGCGGGAATCGAGATGACGGTGCCGCTGTTAGCATTGGCAAAAGCAAACGAACCGCGCAAAGAACAATCATTGGCGGCAGCCGTGCAGGCGTAAGCCGCCGCCGTATCGTCCGTGCGGTCAACAGTGATCGTCGCCGCGCGGGTTTCGGAAACTGCCAGAAGCCCGCCAAATAAAAATATCGCGGCACAAAAAATGCTCGCTAAACGGTTTGCGAAAATGCCGGATTGATTGATTTTTCTGCTGACAAAATAATTTTTCGATTTCATAAACTACACCTCAGAGCTTCAGGATTTTGAAAGAGTTTCGCTTTCGAATCGGCAAAAGCGGAACTCTGAATTTGAGCGGGTCTCTCAATTAAGGACGCGACGGATAAATTCCCTCGGTGCAGATCAGATAGCTGACACCGAGATAGGGCGGCAGATTGTTATGCGGCTGTTCGTTGCCGGTGAGGGCGATCGCTTCAATATGCATGGAATCATCAGTTCCGTTAATCGAATAAAAAGGCACGCCGCCTCTGGTTTGCCCGCCGGTTGCCCAAACCGCGCCGGTCGGAACATTTGTCGTGCTCGCGCTGGTCGTCGCGACGGCAGAATGGGTATGGCTTGCCATTTGCGCCCTGAGTAATGTGACGGCAGGGACGCCGCCGCGTTCGCCGAGCGTGCGATTTGATAATCCATTGCCTTGCCCGCAGGCAAGCGCCGCATTTCCGCGCAAGTCGGGCAGGGCGAAGTTTGAAGTTCCGTTGCCGCCGTAATAGGTGCCGAGAATCGAGAAAAGCGCGCTGTTGCCGTTAATCGGCAGGATTTGACCTTCGCATGGAAGCCAGCCACGGATGTCTGACCCGGCATTTCCGGCATACATAATTATTTCGCCGATCGTCCCTTCTCTGGATTTAAAGTTTCCGCTCACACAGATGCCGAAATTCAATGCCAGATAGGGCGACATATTTTCGTGTCCGAGACCGCCGCCGCTCGAACTGATCGCTTTATCCGACATCCAGGTGTTGGGCTGGTTTGAATAGGGCATTTGTCCGCTGTTGCTTGCCCAGAAACTGTTTGTCGGATTGCCTTGATCGGCGGTGC
>CADEFG010000084.1 GCA_902826505.1 uncultured Acidobacteriota bacterium | reverse complement strand
GCGTCTGTGCCTGGATCGGCGAAACGGCGGCGGCAAAGATTCCGGCAGCGAAAATCGAGGTTGCAAAAAATTCGCGCCGGTCAAGTTGCGGCGCGGTCGGCTCTGAATTGCTAAGATCTTCGTACATTTTTTCTCCCTTTTGACGTTTTTATTAAATTTTTACTTTTCCAAGCCCGCCCGTCAAGAGTATAATCGATTTTAGATTTTAGATTTTGGTTTTTAGATTGGTTTTAAACAAACATTGAATCGTTCTCAATGTAATTAATTTTCTGTTTTTAAACAATCCAAAATCCAAAATCCAAAATCCGAAATCGAAATGCTTTTATACGGTTTAATTTGTCTTTCGCTGAGTCTGGCGGGTGTCGCGGGTCTGCAATTTTTCTATATGGCATATCTCGAACGCCTTGACCGCGCGCGTAAAAACCGCGTCCGCGAACTCGAACAACACTGCAAATATCTGACCAGTCGTCTCAAAGATGCCGAAGCGCAAATCACCGAACAAAACGACTTTATCGAAGCCATCTATGAAGAATTCGAGGTCGAGGACGAAGAGGAAGTCTGGGCTGATGTCATCGAAGACCGCTAAAAATTAAAAACCTCCGGGCAAATTGTAATTTGTCAAAAGCGGGAGTTTTGCCTCGACTCAACAGATTTATTTTCAAACCGTAAAAAAACCGTGTCGATCAAATAAGCAAACGGAAAAGCAAAAACGCTTTACATCCAGTGTGTAAAGCGTTTTTGCTTTTCCGTTTTTAGATAAATTTAGACTGGTCGGTTTAGTTTGACTTTCGATCGCCGCCAAGCTCTTCGAACAAAAAAGCAAAGATATCGGCAAATTCTTCGTTCATTTGCTTGCGCGAATTGCCGATGCCGTGTCCCGCATCGTAATCAATGCGTAATAAAACCGGCTTTTCGCTGGTTGTCGACGCTTGCAGACGCGCCGCCATTTTTGCCGAAAGCCACGGCTCGACGCGCGGGTCGTTGATGCCGTGCGTGAGCATCACCGCCGGATATTTGACGCCCGGTTTGATCTTGTGAAACGCGTCCATCGCCAGCAGATCTTTAAAACCCTGTTCGGTTTTGACCGAACCGAATTCGGGAATATTCGGCACACCGTTGGCGGTCGTTTCATAGCGCAGCATATTGTTCAGACCGACTCCGATAATTGCCGCGCCGAAAAGGTCGGGACGCTCCGCGATCGCATTGCCGATCATAATTCCGCCGGCGCTCGCACCGTGTCCGCCGAGTCGTTCGGGCGACGTATATTTTTCCCGGATCAAATACTCGGCGCAGGCGATGAAATCTTTCCAGGTGTTTGGCTTGGTCGCCTTAAATCCAGCCTGATGCCATTCTTCGCCGTATTCCCCGCCGCCGCGCACGTGGGCGAAAGCCACCACGCCGCCCGCATCGAGCCACGGGAAAAATCGAGCGATAAAAACCGGCTCGCTCGAAATCCCGTAGGCACCGTAACCGCTCATTCCCGCCGGATTTCTGCCGTCGCGTTTTAAGCCTTTTTTGTAAATGATCGAAAGCGGAATCATCACGCCGTCGGCGGCTTTGACTTTGACCTCGATGGATTCAAAAGCGGACGTATCAAGCGGCGAGGGCGGCTGGAGTTTGGTGTCGGCGATCGATTTTTTGTTTGAATCATAAGCAAACAAAGTCAGTGATCGAACCCACGAATGAAGCCCGAAATTGACGCCCGTTTCACGCGGATCGACGGTCAGATCGGAAATTACGCCATTGAACGGCAAATTCAATTTTTCGACCGAGTTTGTCCGGTAATCAACGCGCAGAAGCTGTCCGATTCCGCCGTCGTTCTGCTGAACGTAAAGCGCGTCGTGCGCCGCTGCGAGATTCGTGACAACCGCTTCGCTCGCTTCAATAACGGTTTTCGCGCTCGCCAAATCCGGGTTTTTCAGGCTTGTTTTGACGACTTTGTAACGCGCCGCATTTTTGTAGGTCAGCAGATACAGATCATCGCCGTGAACGACCGCGCTATCGGATGAATACGCGCCGATTTCGTCATCAAAATCGACGATTTTGCGCCACGTGACCTTTTCATTTTTGAGCGCTTCGAGCGGTGCGGCATAAAACGCGCTGTTTGGCGAAACTCCGGTATTGACATTGATAAAGACATATTTTGAACCGAACGGAATAGAGGGAAACGCGAGCAGTTTCGGGTCGAGTTTGATGTCCGCGTTGACCTCGAAGCCGAAAATCGGCTTGTCGTTTTCCGCCGAATCGCCGAGTTTGTGGAGATAAATCTTACTTTTTTGAAAACGCTCGGTCGGCGGCGTTTCCGGCTTTAGTTCGGCAAAGCGAATGTAGAGAATCGCGCTCGCGTCGGGCAGCCAGGCGCTCGTATGCCACCGTGTCTCGCTGATTTTATCTTTCAATTCGCGGGCGGTCGCGGTTTCGACAAAGCGAATTTCGCCGAGTTCGCCCCCGCCCGCCGACGCGAGATAGGAAACGAATTTGCCGTCCGGCGACGCGTTGAAAGAGATAATCGAAAAACGCTTGCCGCTTTCGGCGGAAACTTTCTGCGGGTCAACAAGTAGTTTGTCTTCGCCGCTTAAACCTTCGCGGACGAAGATTTTTCGGTCGGAATCGCCCGGCGCGAGTTTGAAATAAAAATACCGATCGCCGACGCGCTGGAGGGCGGAGACATTGATGCCTGAATTGTTCTGCGCTTCGAGTTGGCGGAGAAATTTTTCGCGGATCGGCAATTTATCCAAATAATTTCGCGTAAAATCATTCTGCGTTTTCATCCAACCGGCAAGCTCCGCCGATTTCGGTTCCTCCATCCAACGATACGGATCGATGATTTTCGTCCCGAAATAATTGTCCGTGACTTCGCGCACCGGCGCCGTCGGCGGCGGTTCGGAAAGCTGTCCGAAAGCCGATCGCGACGCCAAAAGATGAACGATAATAATCGCCGCCAATAAAAGAATTTTCAAATTTTTTAATAAATAATTACAAATCATAAATAATTCACCTTTTGTTAAAAATTAAAGATGTTTAAGCGGATTAAAAATCTGCGCGTCATCCGATTCGGCATCCGCTGCCGGACGCTTGACGACGAGCGCCATCATCCACAGATAGACCATTGCTTTGAGAATCAAGGCGAGCCACCGGATCGGATCGGTTTCGATCAGTTTGTCGATCGCGTGCAAGGACAAACCGGTTTCGCCGAGTTCGGCTTGAATCGGAATCTGGATAAAAATGGTTGAGACGAGCGCGATCAAATTGAGCGTCAAAGCAACGACGATTGCCATCCGCGGAATAACGTGCGGACGGAGCCAGATCAGAACGATCGTCAAAAAGATCTCAAACAGCCACGGCAAAACCATCAGCCGGATAATCAGCGCCGAGAGCGCGTTGTGATAGGTTTTAAATTCGCCCGCGCCGATCAATTTCCAGGTCGGGTAATTAACGAACGATTCGACAAAACTTGCCCCGCCGACGTAGAACATCAGGGCGAAAACCAACATAAATAGCAGTCGTTTCAGGTTTTCTGACATATTCTCATCCAACCGCCGATTAATTTTTCAGCTCAATACTGATTCCGTGCATTTCGTCCGTCCCGATGTTTTCAACCGAATGAAGCGGCGGAAACGGCGGCAAACAAAATACTTCGCCTTCTTTTGTCCCGAATTGTTCGGTGCGCGAATCAAACTTTAAATTGCCGTCGGCATCGTAGCTCCGAAAATCGCTCAGGCGAAGAACATAGTTAATGGTTGACCAGCGATGCGTGTGAGCCGGGACGACATCGCCGGGCGGAACCTTAAATTCCATGATCCGCACGCGTTCATTCTCAAAAATAACCTTGTGGTGCTCCGGTGCGGCAAGCGGTCCGTCAAAGGCTTCCGCATCAATCGCCGCCGGTTTGTTTTTATTATTTTCACTTTTCATTTTATTGATAATCTCCCAATTTTTTTATTAATTGTTTGCCTTAACACGACCTCGCTTGATTGATCTGAAGCAGTGATTTCAAACAAACGAGCAAGGCTTCGCGGCGCACGCCAAGATGCACCGCGCCGCCGGCGGTTTGTTCGACGACTTTGTCAACATCGGTGCAGATGATGTCGGCGGCTTCGGCAAAAGTCACCATTTCCGTTTCGGCGCGGCAGCCCCGGCACCACGTCGCGTATAATTTCGAATGCGGACAGACAATGCGTATTTGTTCTTCGACCGCAATAAACATCTTCTTTAGTCTTTTCATAAAATACCTTCCCTCCGGCAATTCACAACATCGAATTGCCCGACTGATCTCTAAAATTTATCGAAAATCTTGCGTATTAAATTTTTTTGTATTTGGCACGATCGGAATCAGCATCGACCTCGAAAATTCCGATTTTTTACCGGCGGCTTCGAGTTTTTTACCGGCGGCTTCGAATTTTTCGATATAACTTCGAATCAATTTCCGGTAGCCGAGCCACCGGCTGAGCGGCGCGAGCGCCCCGAACAGAAGCCGCAAACCGAACGACGTGGTGCGCACCGTATCTTTAAACTCCGCGACCAAAGCCGCGCCGATGAGCGGCTTTGGAATACCTTTCTTATTGGTTTTTCCTTCCTCTGCCAGTTTGAACAAAACGCGGAAGAAATTATGTATTTGCCCTGCCGGACGATATTCTTCGATCGCCCTTGTTTCCGAGCCGGTCGGATTCCACTGAAAATGTTTGGCGCCCGCCGGAATCGTGACCGAGTCGCCGGCGCACAGCACATGATTTTTTCCGTCAACCGTGCAGTGCAGCTCGCCGATCGTCACCATGATTGTCTGTTCCTGAAACGGGTGAAAATGTTCGCCCGCGATCTTGCTGTGCGGATTAATCGAAAAACCCATTTTGAATACCGCTTCGTTTGATTCCAGCACGAGCAGCCGTTCGCTCGTGACCGGATTAAAAATTATTTCGTTTCCAAATCTTATTTCCATATAAAACTACTTCCTTTTATTGGGCGATGTTCGAATCGCCCGTAACTTCAATAAAGACTATGTGACCGGCAGTCAAACTTTTTCGATTCCGAATTCAAAAGCCTTCGTCCTTGGCACTTTCGTCCAGATCACCGCGCCGAGAAAAGCCCAAAAAACTCCCCAGAAACCTAATAACAATGCGTTCGGACCTTTTCCCTGTCCCAAGAAAAAAACAATTTGCAGCGGAAGCTGTAACGGAAAATAAAGTCCGACAATGAGCGGGATAAATTTGCGCCAGTCACGCCAAACTCCGGCGGTCATGACCGCGACGGCTAATTTCAACATTCCGATCGTCAGCAGCAATGAGGCTAATGGCGTGAAAAATTGTTTGGTCGCGCGGTCCGGAAAGTTATAAATAAAAATCGTGCCGATGATGTATGAAACGGCTCCGAGCAAATTAAAAACGGTTCCGCAAATTCCTAATTTCCGATGCCATCGCGTTCCCGTTGCGCCGCACAGACTGAGCCCGATGGCGCCGCCCGTTAATCCCAAACCAACTCCGACCCATAAAATTGCCCTTGTTAAATTTGCAGATTGATTTGAAAAAGACAGAAACTGTGTTTTCAATGCCCAACCGACAACCGCGAAATCCAGAAAAAAAAGCAGTCCTCCGGTCAAACATGCGATTCCGGCAAACCGTGCCGCTGAATTATTTCTCATAAAATTCTATTTCCTTTTTTGATTATCTGACTTAATTTTCAAAAATTTTGATTAGGCAGCCAACGTCTTAATTTGCCGGAGCGTGGTTTCAATTTCTTCCGGCGTATTCAGTAAACTCGGAGCCAACCGCGCATAAGAATCCCGGTAAGGCGCGGTTGAGGCGACGATCCGTTTTTCCAGTAAACGCTTGACGACCTCGTCCGATCTCATTCCTTCAACGTCGAAACAGATCAAGCCGGACGAAAGCCGGTTGCCGCGCGGCGTGTAAAGCTTGACGTTTGCTATTTTTGCCAAACCTTCCTTCATTTGATCGTTCAAAGCGTGGATCCGTTCGGCAATCCGTGCGCGTCCGATTTGTTTGTGAAACTCGAACGCTGCAGGCAGTGCCCATTCATGCTCGAAAGCGTGAAAACCGCCCTGCGAAATCCACGCCGCCTGCATTGGTGCTTTGAGCGGCGTGCCGCTCATCCACGCGCCGACGGTTTCCATCGAAAACGCCGGAAAGGTCATTTGCAGGATTTTCCAATTATCGGGTTTCGCCCAAACGATGCCCGTTCCGCGCGGACCGAAAATCCATTTATGCGTGCCGGCGATAAAAAAATCCGCACCCATTTCGGCAACCGCCGCGTCTTCGACCCCGAAACCATGAACGCCGTCAACGACGAGCAAAATCCGGTCTGCCTCGGCACGAGCTTTATTGGCTTCGCCGATCGCGTCGGCAATCCGGCGCACCGGCAATTTCAATCCCGTCCCGGAATGTACCCAGGTGATCCCGACGACGCGCGTTTTCGGAGTAATTGCTTTGCTGATTCGTCCGACAATTTCGTCTTCGGAAACGGTACTTAAATATTCGAACAGCGCGATCTTTTTAACGCTCGCGCCAACGCGGGCGGCGGCGAGACGAATCGCTTCGTGATGAACGAAATGGTCGTGCGCGGTCGTTAAAACTTCCTGTCCGGCTTTGAGCGGCAGACCCTGATAAACAAACGCCAAACCCATGGTCGTGCTGTTCGTGAGCGCAATTTCCTCGGGTTTTCCGCCCGTATATTCGGCGACCGCCGCCTGAATCCGCGCGGGCATTTCCATAATGTTTTGTTCGACGAAAAGAAATGGATTATCGTCGATTGCGCGGCGGTATTTTTCGATCGCTTCGCGCACGGGGCGCGGATGCGAGACAAGAAAGAACGAACTCAAATGAATGTAATCGCGCGAAATCGTATCAAACTGTTCGCGGACATTCGCCCAATTTTGTAAATCGTTAACAGCCGGATTGAGCGTCGCTTTGACGACCGAATTTTGACCGGCAGCCGAAATCGCTCCGGCAGCGACGGCAATGCCTGTATTAATTAAAAAATGACGACGATTGATTGACATATTTTCCTTCCTTTTGTCCGGCAAAGCTCTTTTGAATAAAGCCTGAGCCGTTGGTTCCAAGTAACAAATTCATAATTAATTCGATATTTTTTCGTTAATTTCGACTTCCGCTTTACTGTTTGATCACCTTCGGAAATCCGACTGTCGAAGCTGAAACGCCGACATCGGGCGCTTCGATCTGAACACCGGCAAGCCCTGCGACCGCTAAAACCTGTTTTGCCGAGAGCAGCGTGTAAAGGTTGTAAAAGGTCGGCAAGGAAGGCACCGGCGGCGCGAATCCGAAAAGCAGGGCGAGAAAATAACCGGCGGTTCCATTAACTCCGACCAGCGAAGTCAAACCGCTCGTTAAATCGTCAATGCTGGTGATTTTTTGTAACGAATAGATTTTCCCGTCCGTACTGGGCATTGAATCCGTGCTGACGGTGATGTTAAATGGCAAAACACTCGCACCGACACCGCCGCCCGCATAAATTCCGCGCCATTTTTCGCCGGTGCTGTGATTTGTGAAAAAGAACGAACCGGCGGTCGCCGAAACGAATGCGACCGAAACGCCGCCGCCCGCGCCGCCCGAAACAGTCCAGCCCGTCGGATGCGTCAAAAGCGGCGGCGCGGGCGGAACTTTGATTTTCGGCGGTTCTACGTATGCCGGACGCGAACCGAAAACGACGACTTCGACCGCGCGCCAGTAAGCATCGTTATTCGATTCGGGCGCAACGTATTCGATCGCATTTTCGCCGAAAGCCTGATCGATATTGACATGTCCGTGAATCGTTTTCCCGATCTTTCTGAGTTCCTCGTCGAGATAGTTGATGACCGATTGTTTACGGGCATCGGAAAGTTTTTGATTTTTATTCGTTTGACCTTTTTTGCTCGCGTAGCCGCGCAGATCAACCCAAAAATTCGGTCGTTCGGCGATTATTGGAATAAATTCATCGCGCAGACAATCCTTCTGATTTCTTGTTATTTCTGCCACCCCGGTCGGAATATCGATCAGTCGTCCGGCGATGCTCGCGCGGGTGCCGTCGAGCGCGACGTATTCCGGTATTTCTAAAACATTACTGTATTTGTACTTAAAAGCCATTTTTCTTCCTCAAACTTACATACCGTTTTATTTGCGGCTGTCTTTGGCGCAAACGCGGCAAAACAAAACCTAAAAAACAGATTTGCTTCGAAACTTTTGACAAAGTTTCATTAAAACGAAACTTTGACGGGTAATAAATCGTCAACCCGCAGCACGGATTGTTGTTGAAAACGATTTTTATAAGCCGTCCGGATGCGTTCGATTTTTCGATTGCTTTGCCGGCTGGTTTTGGACGGATAAAGCAGAATCAAAACTTTTGCTTTTTCCTGAATGATAATCCCGTTTGCGTCGCGAAATTGTCCGATGCCGTCGAGAACGGTCAGACCGTCGGGAAATTCCGGTGTGATCGTCACATTAAGAAAATTCGCGAAGTCTTCCTGCGAAACTTCCGTCCCGTCCGGTTTGTTGCGCCCGAAAAAAAGCTCGGTGCGGATAAACAATTCCGTCTCATGTTTTTCACTCGCCGAGTTTGAAGTTGCCGTTTGAGTTTGCGCGTAAGCGGCGGTCGTCGTGAAGGGCATCACGCATAAAACCAAAGTTAAAATACTTGTTATTAATAATTTCATAATTGCCTCTTTCGATAAATTTATTAACCCGTTCGCTGTTCTGAAAAATTAAACCTTCGATTTAGAACAGAAAAATTTGTAGCTAAGTCTATTCAAGAAACCGGGCAAACCGGTTCCCGTTGATATTTTTGATCGATCCTTTTTGTTAAATATGAATTTGTTGACGTTCTTAATGCGAACCGAAGCGGTATTCGATTATTTTCGTGACCGAACGCGGCACATCGTTTTGTTCCTCCGGTAAAAACTTTGTCTGCAAAGCGGCTAAAACCGCTTCGCGAACTAATCCGCCGGACAAACCGCGGACTATTTCCACCTTGTTGATCTTGCCGTCGGCACCAAAATCCAATCGAAGCGAAATATTTCCTCTAATCTGTTTCTGCCGCGCCTCTCTGGTGTATTGGGCGGAAACCAAGTGAAGAATGAGCATTTTGTCGGACAGCGGCTTAACCTCCGCTTTCTTCGTCAACGCCGATGAACCGGCAACCGGATTCGACTTTTGATCGGTCAAATCCACAAGCTCCGGCTCGACGATTCTGAGCGATGAAATCGATACCATTTTTTCGTTCGGATCGCTGAAATTCGCCGATGAATCCGGATCGAGTTTGACCGATTGCAAAAACGTCTCCATTATTTCATTGCGTTCGCCGCGTTTGGCGGTCGTTAGAAGATAAACGTGTTTTTTGCCGGCGATGACGTGCCGCGTCAAGGTGAAATTTTGATTGCTATTGATCTGCTTAAATCCGGTTAAAGGCATTTCCAAAGCCGTTTGAGCGCCGTGCGCTCGATCGCGTTCTTTGAGTAATTTAACAACGGCTTTGGGAAAAGCGGTCTCAAAAATCTCGACGCTCACCAGAGTCTTTTCGCGGTAGCATGAAATTGACCGCATCTCTTTTAACCTGTGGTGGTATGATCTGACGCGTTCGGGCACCGTGATTCCATCCCGAACATACAATTGCGAATTGCATTCGGCGGGCATTTTTATCGAAAATTCGCCGTTCTCGGATCGCAGAACATTCCAATCCGAAGTCTCCGAAAAAACATTCGTGGAAAAAAATAATAAAAGCAAAAATAATATAATGATATTCATAAAACTCCTTAAAACTCTGATTGACCGGCAAACGGAAGTCAGAGCATCCTTGATGCCCGGTGAACTGTCGTTTTTCATTTTCCGCCATTAGTCCTTACGCGTATTTTCAGCGAAGCGGAGCTTGATGACCGGTTTTCCGTTCGGACCGAAAGTGATCGTCATTCCTTCGTAAATATCCAGTTTTCCCGGCGGCAGCCGTTTATTCTGAAAGGTTTCCTGATCCTTGACCGAAGCGACGACATAACAATTGGCGTAAGCGGCGATCGCGGCGCAGAACGCATAACCGTCGCCTTGCGCGAGTGAACAGCCACGAAAATAAATTATCTCAACCAGATTCTTCCAGCCCTTAAACAAATGTACGTGGCGCTGTTCAAACCCCTCGCCAAGCTGTAAATAGGCGGGATTGGCATGACAACAGACGACAATGCTTTTTAATTTTCCGCCCGGCGCGCCGCTCGCCACCTTCGCCGCCCAGTTGATAATGTCAGTTCGTTTGTAGTGCGGCTGGACATCCCAGGTATTCCACATCTGCGCGAGGTCAAAATCACGGACATCGTTGATCGCCATCGCGGGCTGTTCGATATTAAACATGATTTTCCTCTTTATTTTTGAATTGTTTTTCGGGGATCGTAATTTCATCCGAAGGCAGCAGTCCGAGCTGCTGCATCATTCCGATATCGTCGCGGTTGGCGAAATGCTCGACAATTTTCCCGTCGCGCAGCCGATACCAGTGAATATGTTGGACTTCAAAACTTTCTCCGGTCGGCTCAACCCCGATGAGCATTCCGCCGTTGACCGGAAATTCGCCTTTGCCTAAGTGAGTGCCCCGAACCTTTGTTCTGACGACGACCGTATCACCGGCTTCGACAATCTCCTCAATTTCAAATTTCCAGTTTGGAAAAGTTGTATAAATATCTTCCAAAACCATTTTGAAGCCTTCTCTGCCGACGATGATCCCGTGGTTTGAAGCGTCTTCGGCAAAGATTTCGAGCGCTGTTTCCAAATCTCCGTTATTAAGTTGTTCGTGACATAAACGAACTATTTCTCGATTTTCTAATTGCATATTTTGTCTCCGGGAGACACACCTCTGATTACAGAACCAAAACTGATGGTTCAAATTTAAAATTTTCTTTTTTTGTCCCGCTCCGATTGACAACCGGAGTCTGTTTCGCGCTAAAATCTTCGTTGAGCCAAAACCAAACCCGACTCGCCGAATTCCCCGCGAAATATATTAATAACAAGGAACGAAAGTAAAAATCCTTAGCAAAAGCTGAGTTTTTGCTGAAATTTTTCTGAAGAATTTCTGAAGAAGCGATAAATCGGGGGGAAATATGACGTACAAATTTGGAGAATTCAAGGTTGACGGCGAGAGAAAAGCGTTATTTAAGGGCGAAAAGATTATTCATCTTCCGCCGAAGGTTTTTGACACATTGTATTTGCTGGTCGAGAATTCGGGGCGGATGCTGGGCAAAGAAAAGATTTTACAAAACGTCTGGGCGGATAGTTTTGTCGAAGACAATAATCTTCAGCAGCATATCTCTTTATTGAGAAAGGTCTTGGGAGACGCGAGTTTGATTACAACCGTTCCGAAACGCGGCTATCGTTTCAAGAATCCGGTTCAGAAAGAAAATCCTTTCAATCCGACAATTCGAGAAAACACCCCAATTGCCGATTCCAATAGAAAAAAACACTTACCTTCTGATTCTCCAAACATCGGGAGGAATTTGTTGCCGAATTTCACGCCCGAAACCCGGTATGTCGAGAACGGTGATGTCAATATCGCTTATCAGGTGATCGGCTCGGGCGATCTCGATATCGTTTTCG